>NZ_JAENWM010000023.1 GCF_016650035.1 Clostridium sp. | reverse complement strand
TTTTTTAAAAATTCTTGCACCGTGCAGGCTTGTTTGCTATACCTGTTTTTATTACAAACCGCTCTAATATCATTAAATTTTATAATTCTATACAACTCAAAACAAATTCAAGTTTTATTTATTAGTTTCCGTGAGTACTCTTACTTTAAGATATATAATTCTATTTATTACTCTATTTTCCTTCTAAGAATAAAAAAAATATATAAAATAAACACCAATGGTTCCCGAATCGTTGTAGCACCTTTTATTCCTAAGTCGTCACAAGTAAAAACACCACAAACTTTTATTGTTTGTGGCGTTTAATAAGAAAAATATGATTTGTTGTCTAACATTTTTTCAACAAATCAATTATTTTGAACAGTTTTATTCAAGCTTTCCATATTCAGTAATGAATTTTAAAGTTGCACATAATGTAAAAGCATCTGTAATCTTGCCCTCTCTAATCAAATTCATCAATTCATTCAAGCTACATTCTACTGCATCTATAATATTTTCTTCTGATTGAAGTTTATCATATGAAAAGGTGGTATCCCATGCAATATAATAATCAACCATTTCATCAGATATACCATTATTTGTTGCGATTGAACCTAACGACTCAAATCGTTCAGCAGTACCTCCAATTTCTTCAAGTAGTTCTCTTTTAGCTCCATCTAAAGATGATTCTCCCTCTTCTACAAAACCTCTTGGGAATTCTATTGATAATTGATTAATTCTTGAACGAAATTCTTTGATTAAAATTATTTTTTTATCTTTTGTAACAGGAACTATAACTGCTCCACCCTTGAGTGCTTCTATATAAATGATATTATTTTCATCACAAACACGATAATAACCATTCTTATATACTTCTTTTTTCAAAAGAATCCACCTACTTTAATTTATTAATTTGAAAAACTTCATTCATATCATCTAGAACAGTATTAGGGTTACTTCTTATTGTTCGTTTTACATTACGGTTAGCTTCTATTGATTTAATTCCATAATCTGATGCAATTCTATCAGTTAAAGATTTCCCTGTCATTTGTACACCTTTTGCAATCAGATAGTCAATAGGTATACTTGCTATATTTCCAAGTGGTGCTATACCTATTATCAAACTAACAACACCGCTTGACACATTTTCTGCTTTTTTTGATATTTGGATCTTAGTATGAAGTTTTTGGATTTCTTGATGATTAGCAGAAATCATATTTGGAATTAGTTGATTACACATCTCACAATATTTATAAAAGGTGTTCTCCATATTTTTTGAATCATTCTCTTTAATGCTTTTTAAATAAGTTTTAAATTCTTGTGTATTACGAATTGCTAATATGTTTTCAAATTTTAGTTGATTAATTATTGCAGAGTAAAATATTAATGGTTCATCTAAAGTTAATGTTTCCTCAGAAAACAAATCTTCTGGCTGTAAAATCCCTCCCTTTGAATCTTCTCTGTAAAAAAATACTTTTTCAGGTGATAATATTTCATTTGATAATAATCGTTCTGGATAAGCGGCAGAAATATGAAACATACTAGGCAGGTTAAAATTATATACAATGTCTGCGTGTTGCATAATCATTTTTGAATTTTTTGTAGCCATCCCAAATTTCTCATTTGCTTGATTATAAATTTCCTGTCTCGTTAAAGTATTTTTCTCTTTTAAATTTAAGATGACATCTTTCCAAACTTCACTTTCATTATCACTTAGAGCAATTGTATTATGCGAGTCTAAAATATGCTTAGAAAAGTTAGATGATACGTTGGATAGTTTCCATTTTAAAGTACTCTTAAAATTATAGTTATTTAGTATTCGCTTTATCGTATCATCTTCAATATTATCATTTAAAGTTTTACTATCTTTGTAGGAATATAACAGATCCTGTATATCTTTTATTTCTTCTCTCATAGTAAATGCTATTATACCTTTTTTAAAATAATCCAACCCTTGTTCTTCTAAGAAAAATTTGTGTAGATTTTTATTATTTACTATAAATGCATCTGGAATAATGATTCTATCATATAACAAAACATAAAATTTAATTAGATTCTTAAATTTTTCATAAGAAATTCGTTCTATAAATACATCATCTGCAAAAATAAAATATACATCTTTTAAATTTCCCATTACACATTTCCCTTCTTTATTAAAATTTAGTTTAAAACACGTTTTATATTAACTAATAAATTTATATATATAATAACATATTTTTCAAGCTGTTTATTTCTCCTAAAGGTATATTCATTCCCCAATCAATTCATATTATATCGAAATATAACATGATTGTCTAATATATCTATTATAACCGTCCCCAACACTCCCACCTTTAACATGGTATAATAAACTAAAACAGAAAGGATGTGTTTTTGTGAGTTTAAGATTTATCTACGGAGGAGCTGGAATGGGGAAAAGTACGTTCTGCTTAAAGGATATAGAAGCTAGAAGCATAACGCAAAAGGAAAAACCCCTAGTACTTTTAGTTCCAGAACAATTCTCCTTTCAAGCTGAAAAGAATCTTATAAAAGTAGTTGGATCCACAGGAATAAAAAACATCCAAGTACTTAGTTTTAATAGACTCGCCTACAAAGTTTTTAGTGAAGCTGGAGGCATAACTAAGAAACCTATGGATGGTTCAGGAAAGGCAATGCTAATTCACAGCATCCTTCAAAAAAACTTAGACCAGTTTAAGGTCTTTAGTGGAGCTGCTAGGCAAAAGGGCTTCGTGGATAATGTAGCAGGAGCTATCACAGAGTTTAAAAAATATAATATAACCCTAGAGGATTTAAATAAGGTAAAAGAAAATTTAGGAGAAAGTCCACTGTTAGTAGATAAAATAACGGATTTATCCCTTATATATGATGGATTTGATAAGGCACTAAGTAAAAATTATATTGACCCAGACGAGGATTTGACAAGGCTTTATACTGCCCTTGAAGGCTGCGATATATTTGATGGTGGGGAATTTTGGCTTGATGAATTTACAGGCTTTACGCCACAGCAATATGGAATCCTTGAAATGCTATATAAAAAGGCTGAGAGGATAAATATAACACTGCCCCTAAAAAGCTCAGCACATTCAAAAACTATAGAGGACTCGGATGCTTTTTATGCTATAAAGGTTACAGAAAATAAATTAATAGACCTTGCAGAAGAAACAGGTACTAGTTTTGAGAAACCTGTAGAGCTACAGGATAGTAAAAATCATAAATATAGTGAAAACGTGGAGCTAAGATTTTTAGAGCAAAATTATTTCGCTTTTCCATATACTAAAAGAACGCAGAAATGTGAAAATATAAAAATATTCAAAGCACTAAATGCATACTCGGAAATAGAGCATGTGGCGGTGGATATCTTAAGGCTATGTAGAGATGAAAGTATAAGATTTAATAAAATAGCAGTAGTAACAGGAGATTTACCTTCCTATGAAAAGCTAATTAAAGCTATATTTACTGAATACAATATTCCCTTATTTATAGATAATAAAAAAGACATAACAAGTAATCCATTAATTGTGCTTATAACTGGAGCTGTGGAGATCTTCACTAAGAACTTTAGCTATGAGGCGATTTTTAGATATCTTAAAACTGGCCTTTTGGATATAGAGAAAGAGCACATAGATATCTTAGAAAATTTCATAATAGCAACAGGAGTTAAGGGCAAAAAGAAATGGACAGAGCCAGAGCTTTGGCAGGAGAAGATAGAATACTATTTTAGAGACTATTACCAAAGAAAAAAAGAAGAAGCTCAAGAAGAAACACAAGAAGCACAAGAAGCACAAGAAACACAAGAAACACAAGAAACAGAAGAAGCACAACAACCAGAAAAAGAGACGCAAGATCAAAAAATAGAAGCTACAATAGAAATCCTAAATCACACAAGACATCTTGTAATAGAGCCACTGCTAACGCTTAAGGAAAAATTAAAAGGCAAAAACACCACCACTAAAATCTGCACAGCCTTATTCGAATTTTTAGAAACCATAAAGGTATATAAGACTATAGAAATATGGATAGAAAATTTCAAGAAGAATGGCGCCCAGGCAGAAGTCACAGAGTACAGTAAAATATGGAACCTAGTAATGGAACTTCTAGATCAGATGGTAGAAGTTATAGGCGATGAAACGTTAACCCTTGAGGAATTTGCATCGGTTATGTCCCTGGGCTTTAGTAAACATAAAATGGGACTTATCCCACCAGCACTTGATGGAGTGTCTGTTAGTAGCGTAGACCGTGTAAAAAGTCATGACATAACTGTCTTATATATTATAGGGGTAAATGATGGAGTGTTCCCAAAAGTAAGTAGGGAAGAGGGGATATTTACAGATGGAGACAGAGTAATTTTAAAAGAAAGTGGAATAGAAATAGCAAATGATACTAAAACGGAAGCTTTTAATGAACAGTATTTAATCTATGCAACCATAACTATTCCAAGTAAATATTTAAATATAAGTTATCCAATTGGAGATTATGAAGGTAAAACTCTAAGGCCTTCCATTATAATATCTAGGTTCAAAGCCTTATTTAAGGGGTTAATAGAAGAAAATAATATAGTAGAATATAGTGGCGAGGACCAAAATACACTAACTGATATTGAAATGCATAAGGTTTGTGCTAAAACTCCCACCTTTAACGGATTAATCTTCGCCCTTAGAAAATACTTAGAAGAGGGTCATATATCTGATATGTGGGTTCAGGTTTATAAATGGTACCAAAACCAACCTGAATTTCGAGAAAAGAGTAACAGAATGTTCGAAGGTTTTGATTATAAGAATGAAGTAAAAATGCTAGAAAAAGAAAAAGTGCACTTGCTTTATGGAGAAAAAAACTATTTTAGCGTATCTAGGATAGAAAAATATGAAGAATGTCCCTTTGCATATTTTGTGCAATATGGCCTAAAAGCAAAAGAAAGAGAGACTTTTACCTTTTCATCCCCAGATCTGGGTAGCTTTATGCACAGTGTGCTTGATAATTTTTCGAAACTTGTGGATAAAAGTGATAAAAAGTGGGCGAATCTCGAAAAAGATTGGTGTGAAGAGAATATCGCAACCATAGTAGAAACGGAAGCATCGGGAAATTCAAGTGGGTATATATTAAACAGTTCTCCAAGATATAAGTATTTTACTGAAAGATTAAAAAGAGTTTTAAAGAGAACTATCTATGTAATAGTTGAGCAAATGAAAAATAGTGGCTTTGAACCCTTTGGCTATGAAGTATCCTTTGGAGTAAAAGACGGAGATTATCCACCGATACCAGTAGAACTATCCACAGGGGAAAAAGTAAATCTAGTGGGCAGGATAGACAGGGTGGATAAATTAATAACTGAGGGAGAAGAATTTTACAGGATAATAGATTATAAATCTGGTAATAAGGACTTTAAACTCTCAGACGTATATTATGGACTTCAAATACAGCTACTTACTTATTTAGATGCTATGCTGACAAATGAAAATAAGATGTCAAAAGAGCCAGTTTTCCCAGCAGGTATTCTGTATTTCAAAATAGATGACCCAGTAATAAAAGCTAAGAATAATTTAGATGAAGAATCACTTGAAAAAGCTATAATGAAAGCGCTGAAAATGAAGGGCCTTCTTTTAGCAGATACAAAGATAATAAGAGAAATGGATAGAAATATAGAGGGGGCATCTCTAGTGGTTCCCGCCTCTATTAAACAAAATGGTGATTTAGGCGCAAATTCCTCAGTGGCAACTGCGGCTCAGTTTGAAACTCTACTGACCCATGTAAAGGAAAACCTAATAAACACTTGCGAGGAAATGCTAAGTGGGGATATAGAAATAAAGCCCTACAAGAAAAAGACTTTCACTCCTTGTAGCTATTGTAAATATACGTCTATTTGCCAATTTGACGCTACTCTTAAGGAAAATACTTATAAGATAATAAAGGATAAAAAAGATGCGGAAATTTGGGAACTGTTAAATTCAAAGGCTATCCCGGGGAGTGGAGAAAAGTTAGAAGCAAATACTTTGGAGGCGAGGAAAAATGACAATTAAAGGTTCAGTAGATAACAAGGAAATACCAGCAAAAGAAGAAGCAGTTGCAGAGGTTGCCTGGACTCCGGACCAAAAAAGTGCAATAACAACTAGAGACTGTAACCTTCTAGTAGCAGCTGCGGCAGGTTCTGGAAAAACAGCGGTACTAGTTGAGAGAATAATAAAAATAGTAACAGATGAAGCTAGGCCAACAGATATAGATAAGCTCTTAGTAGTTACCTTTACAAACGCCGCTGCTTCAGAAATGAGAGAGAGAATAGCGGAGGCAATTTCAGTGGAGCTTCATAAAAATCCAGGAAGTAAACTTCTTCAAAGGCAATTAACTCTACTCAATAAATCTAGCATCACAACAATTCATTCCTTTTGCCTAGAAGTTATAAGAAGTAATTTTCATGTAGTGGATTTAGATCCGAATTTTCGAATAGCGGACACCACAGAAGCGGTTCTTCTAAAACAAGAAGCATTAGAAGAGATGTTCGAAGATAGATATCTATCCTTAAGTGATGAAAATAAAGAGGAGAACTCTACTTTCCTACAACTAGTGGAAGCCTATAGTAACAACAAGGAAGATTTAGGGCTTCAATCAATAGTTCTAAGTCTATATAATTTCGCCATGAGTGCTACAGACCCAACAAAGTGGTTAATAGATAAAGCCGAGGACTTCAACATAAAAGAAGGTTACAATTTTAGTGACACTCCTTGGGCAGCGGTTTTAATGAGAGATCTTAAAACAGAATTAAAAGGTATAGAAAAAGTAATGATAAAAGCACTGAAAATTGTAGAGGGAAATGAAGCTATAGAAGTTTACGCTGATGCTTTTAAAGAAGATTTAGCTAATATATCAGATCTTTTAAGTGCGGCAAATAATAGTTTTGAAAATCTAGCAACCACTTTTGAACTCTTAACCTTTAAAAAACTTCCGACCATAAGGGGATGCAAGGACAAAGATAAACAAAAGATGGTGCAGGACATAAGAAATAAAGTGAAAAAACAATTACAAGTCGCGCAGCAGCAGATAAGCAGTGCATCATCAAGCGAAGCTTTAGAAGATATAAAATCTCTTTACCCACAAATGATGGAGCTATCACAACTAGTTATAGATTTGCAGGAAAAATACAGACAAAAGAAAAAAGATAGGTCCATTATAGATTTCAATGATTTTGAACACTTTTGCCTTTATATATTAACCAAAAGGGATGAGACAGGCGAGGTAGTATTAGATGAGGATGGGAAACCAGAACCTTCAAAAGTTGCCCTGGGGCTTCGATATAAATATGAAGAAATCTTAATAGATGAATACCAAGACAGCAACATGGTTCAGGAAACTCTATTAAATATAATATCCAGAGAGAAATTGGGTACGCCAAACCTATTTATGGTGGGCGATGTAAAACAGAGTATATATAGATTTAGACAGGCAAAGCCAGAACTGTTCTTGGGTAAATACAATAGTTATTCTAAAATAGATGGGGATAAAAAGAGAAAAATAACACTATACAAGAATTTTAGAAGTAGAGAACCAGTTATTAACGCAGTGAATTTTATCTTTAAGCAAGTAATGTGCAAAAACATAGGAGAGCTTGACTATACAGATGAAGAAGCACTAAATTTAGGAGCACACTTTAAAGACAACAAGGATGGATCAGAAGTAGGTGGCGCCGTGGAGCTACATCTCATTGAAAAAGCAGCTCCTGAGCTAACAGAGGATAGCTTTGATAATGAAGAGGGTGAAACAGGCGAGGAAGGCACAATAGCTGAGGAGGAAACTCCAACTAATATTGAACTGGAAGCTAGAATTGTAGCAAAAAGAATAGGAGAACTCATGAACAGAGATGTGATTCATCCTTTTAAGATATATGATAAGAAAATCAAAGATTACAGATTTGTGGACTTCAAAGACATTGTAATATTACTCCGTGCCACCTCAAACTGGGCACCTTCATTTTTAGAACAGTTGAAGCTTGAGGGAATACCTGTTTATGCAGATACGGGCACAGGATATTTTAGCACTATAGAAATTCAAATAATAATGAGCTTTCTACAAATTATAGATAACCCAAGACAAGATATCCCTATGATTTCAGTACTACGTTCTCCAATAGGTGGTTTTAATTCTGAGGAGATAGTAGACATAAGAATAGGTCAAAGAGAAATGAACTTTTACGATGCCATGGTAAACCTTGAAAAGACAGGGGGAAATGTGAAGCTAACAAAATTCATGGAAAAGTTAAACCACTTTAGGGAAATTCAATATTATATGCCCATAGATGAATTCATCTGGCTTCTTTATACTAGCACTGGATATTACGGTTATGTGGGAGCTATGCCGCAAGGAGTCCAAAGACAAGCAAATCTACGAGTGCTGTTCCAAAGGGCTAGGCAGTACGAGGAAACTAGTTATAAAGGGCTATTTAACTTTATAAATTTTATAAACAAGCTAAAAGTAAGTTCTGGGGACATGGGTAGTGCCAAGACACTGGGGGAAAATGAAAATGTAGTTAGGATAATGAGTATTCATAAAAGTAAAGGGCTAGAATTCCCTGTAGTGTTTCTAAGTGGTGCAGGAAAAAACTTTAACCTAATGGACATAAATAAAAGCATATTATTTCATCAGGAATTAGGCTTTGGTCCAGATTTCGTAGATCCAGTTAGAAGAATCTCCTATCCCACAGTACTAAAAGAGGCGCTAAAAAAGACTATAAGGATAGAAAGCCTTTCAGAGGAAATGAGAGTTCTATACGTAGCCTTCACAAGAGCAAAGGAAAAGTTAATAATAACTGGCGCAATGAGAAACATAGAGAAAAATTTAATAAGAATGAGCTCTGTGCTTTCGGAAAGCGGTGAAAAGCTTGGGGAATATGAGATATTAAAAGCCAAAAGCTATTTAGATTGGATAGTCCCTGCGGTAATAAGACATGAGGATGGAAAGATGCTAAGGCAGCTAATAGGAATAGATGATAATAGTGCAAACCTATTAAAGCATCCCGCTAGCTTTGAAACCAGGTTCTGGAATAGGGAAGAAGTAACAAACAATCAAAAGGTGATAGATTCGGTAAGGATTAGTACAGTAGATAAGTTAACCTGGCTTAATGAAAGTGAAACCCAACAGGAACTCCTAGATGCTATTGATAAAAGATTGGGCTTTACCTATAAATATGAAATGTCCACAAAAATGCCTACAGTACTTACAGTAACAGAACTTAAAAGAAAATATAATCAAGAGATTACAGAGGGTCCCTCGGATAATATGTATATGCCAAGACTTATTGTGAAACCGAAATTCTTAGAGGGGACAAAAGGTCTAAGCCCAGCTGAAAAAGGAACCGCTATGCACGCGGTTTTGCAAAGGTTAGATTTAACTAAGGTGGGAAGCATACGTGAAATTAAGTCGCAAATTGATGTTTATATTGATAAAATGTTAATTTCAGAAGAAGAGGGTAAATCAGTGCGAATAGAAAAACTGGTGAAGTTATTTAAAACTCCACTAGGTCAAAGAATGGTAAGTGCATACGGTCAAAATAAGTTAAAAAGAGAAATTCCCTTCCATATAGAAATAAGTTCTACAGAAATAGATAAAACTCTGACCAAAGATATTTATGGAGAGGAAAAAATAATCCTTCAAGGAATTATAGATTGTTACTTCGAGGAAAATGGAGTAATAATACTAGTGGATTATAAAACTGATAAGGTAGAAAATGGTGAGGTTAGTCTTATTATGGAGAAGTATAAGTCTCAGTTAGATTATTATGCAAGGGCGCTGAATCAAACACTTGAAACGCAGGTTAGCGAAAGATATTTGTATTTGTTTGGCATAGATGAAGGGGTGAGGGTATAAAAATTCTTCTGCGTGGCTTGCAATGCGAGCTTGAAACGTGAAATTACATTTGAAATTCTAAACTTTTGCTCATGAAAACTTCTCTATCACTCACATTCGCCTTCCTGGCTCAGGTTCGCTACCCCTCCGTCCTGGAGGGGTTACGAGAAGTTTGCATTGGCAAAAGAAGAATTTCTAAATGTAATTTCAATGTTTCTGCGCCTCGCATTGCAAGCCACTGCGGAGAATAGTTCATACTTGGATATATGTGTAAGACCAAGAAAGTAGCGGAACATTCGCCGTCCTGGCTCAGTTCGCTAGCCTGCCGTCCTGGCAGGCTTACGAGAATTTTGCATTCGCAAAAGAAGAATTTCTAAATGTAATTTCAATGTTTCTGCGCTTCGCATTGCAAGCCACTGCGGAGAAAGTTCATACATTTACGCAATATATGTCAAAATGGATTGTAATATACGTACCTATCTGCCACAGGGATAGGGAGAAAAGATATGGTATTATTATATTGTAAATGGAGGTAAAAATTATGAAAATATTTTTGTATTATTATTTGGCTATTAATTTATTTGGAGTGTTTATAATGTATTCAGATAAGCAAAAGTCACGAAAAGGGAAATGGAGAACTCCAGAGAATACGCTTTTTGCTATAGCTTCTGCTTTTGGTGCTTTGGGCATTTTTATAGGAATGCGTATGTTTAGACATAAAACAAAGCATAATAAGTTTGTGGTAGGAATACCTTTAATACTGGTAGTTCAGCTGTTTATATTTTTTAAATACATTTATAGTAGTCTGTAAGTTCCATAATTTATGGCTTGAAATTTATAGTCTTTTTAGGGTACAATAAAGGTAAGATTATGCAGATATATATTAAGAGGTGGTAATAGTATGGATGATAAGATGTTTGAAATGATGGAAAAGATGTATAGTGAGGTTATAGGCATAAGACAGGATTTAACTAGTGTAAAAGAGGATGTAAAAGGTCTGAATATCAAAGTTGATAAAAACACTATGTTACTAGAGAATTTAACTACTAAATCTGAAACTATAGCAGAAGTACAAAAATCACATATGGAGCAAAATGAAAATGCTCATAAGGATTTAGTAAAAAACCTTATGAGTGAAAAAATTGAAGTTATAGAATTGGCAGTAAAAGATACCTCAAAGGATGTTAAAGAAATAAAAAATGGATTAATAAATGTGGAGATAATAACAAGTAGCAATTGGAATGAAATTGCAAAGTTAAAAGCAATAAAATAAGAAAAAGGTGGTAATTGTGTGGAAGATAAGATGTTTGAATTAATGGAGAAGATGTATAGTGAGTTTTCTTCTTTTAAAACTGATGTAACTAATGAGTTTAAAGGCATAAGACAAGATTTAACTAGCGTAAAAGAAGATGTGAAAAGTCTGAATGTTAAAGTTGATAAAAACACGCTGGAGTTAGAGAGTATAAATAGTAAAATCGGAGTATTAGCTGAAGTTCAGCAGAATATGATAGTGCAAACTGAAAAGCAAATAAAGGAAGCTATAAAACCTATTTGTGAAGATATAAGTGTAATTAAAGGTGCAGTAAAAAATATTTCGAATGATGTTGTAGAGCTAAGCGATAAGATTGAATATATTGGAATGAAAGAATTCAATAATGAACGTGATCTTTTTATGATGAAAAAGAAGCTTGCTCAATAAGACTTAAATTTTCATGCCTGTGTATAACTATTCTGATAATATTAATAATTCCTCATAAAATATGGGCATATTAGTGCTTTATGGCTTGTTAGGTGTATAAATATAAAAAGTTATCCACTTTTAGTGGATAACTTTTTGTGAATTGTGGATAAATTTATAATTGTCTGAATATAATTTATAGTAAAATGTATCTTTTTAAATGAAAGTAGGCTTGTCCAGTATGGGTAGCTAAACTACATCAAATTGATAAGAAATTAAATTTTAATTTGTAGAGAAAATTAAGCCTACTGGTTTAAAATACTGTGATGAGTAATATATTATAACAATGAAGGTGAAAGTATGTAGGAATGTGATAGATAGTATATAATGAGTTTTACAGACTCTCAGTTTATGTAATGAAAAATTTCCGTGAGCAGGCCAGGACGGCCTGTTAGCACTTCTGAGACAGGACGTCGAATAAGTGCGTTAGGAAATTTTTCATGGAATAAGCTTAGAGTCTGTTAACGAATGCTCTACTATCAGAACATCCTACATGCCGAACCCTCATGTGCACAATAAATTATGAGGTGATTCTATGTTGAAAGATTTAAAAGAACTTGTTAGGAGAGCTATTGATGATGATATTACGGCTCTGGCAGCTCAGGTTACTTATTATTTATTGTTATCCTTTTTCCCTTTTCTACTCCTGCTACTCAGTATGCTGGGATATAGCGATCTAAAGAGTGATGATGTACTAGTATATTTAAGCCAAATAATGCCACAGAGTTCTTTTGATTTAATTTATACTACGGTTATAGATGTGTTTGATTCAAAAACTGTGAATTTACTCTCAATAAGTTTGATAGGTTTAGTTTGGTCAGGGTCTAGTGGTTTTAGGGCTATTATAAAGGGACTTAATAAAGCCTATGATGAGAAAGAAACAAGAGCTTACTGGAGAACGTTACTTATATCTATATCATTTATGATAGGACTTGCGCTGGTTATTATAGCGGCAGTAGCTTTAGTTGTATTTGGTCAAACCTTAGGTGGAGTTTTTGTAGACAAATTTAATGTGTCTAGTAATTTTATATTAAATTGGGATATTATAAGGTACTTGGTGACTTTATGTGGAATGGTATTTATTTTTGCAGCACTGTATCATTTTACTCCTTGTAGGCGGCTTACCTGGAAAGAAGTAATGCCTGGAGCTACGTTTAGTACACTCGGTTGGTTGATTTCTTCACTCGGCTTTGCATATTATGTGAATAATTTCAATAATTATTCTAGCGTGTATGGAGGCATAGGTGCGGTTATAGTGCTTATGTTGTGGTTGTATATTACTTCTATTATAATTCTTTTAGGCGGGGAGATTAATGCGCTATTAGCCTTTGAGAGGGAAGGAAAAGAAAAACCAAGGTGTAAAAAGTATTAATGAAATCAGGAGATAAATCTTCTGATTTTTTTGCGTGTATTATTAAGGAAGGAATTTCCTGAGGTAACCTTTTTACTAACTTCATAAATTGTAGCACCTTCCTGACTATTGCCTTCGCAATGATTATTTTTTGCTGCGGAATTTGTTGTACCTTTTCCAGTTGTTGAATTATAACCAAATATTACACCTTGACTACCACTATTTTTCAACATATTGTTTGAGAAGTGATATTAGTTGCATATAAGAAGTAAACATGCCCACTTATTTGCTCATGGGTATAGCCATCAAAAACTTTGGGGTTATCGAAGTTATTGTTATGGATTGTAATATAAGATGAATCGTCATCTATTAAAATTCCATATTTGCGTATATCGAAGGAGTAGAGATTGTAGTAGAAGGTTCTACGACTAGTTCATCAGCATTTGTATTAGTTATAAAATAACTAATAGTTGTTAAAGAAATTAATATTATGAGTGCGATAATACATTTATTGAAATTATTTTTTAGCATTGGGTTAACTCCATTTAATTATATAGTATTACATACAAATTATATGTCTTAATATGAGTAAACACAAACAAACTTTGCATAAAATCAATATTTAGATGTAATTATTGTGTTATAATGTATTAAATAGTTAGACAGCTAGAAATAAAATTTTATTATATTGAATATGATGTTGAATGATACAAAGAAAATTATGCGAAAGTACGATTTTTTATTACATATGAGGCAAGAAAATTAAAAGGTTGTACTAAATTGGTTTTAATTATATAATAATAACGCAGAAGTTAATAAAAGTTAGAAAGATGCAATGGAAAATGAATGTGTTAGCATAAAGTTCATATTTGGTAGTGATTTATTGGGGATGGGACATAGGATAGAGATGTTGAGAAAGATTAACAGAGGGGGAACTTTCAATGCAACAATTGGAAAGAAGTTCAAAAGTAACTCAGGTGGAGATTGCTCACGAGTATGACAAAAATCTAGGGTATTTTGGAATTAAAAGAGTAATTGATATTATAGGGGCTTTATGTGGGATTATATTAATGGGTCCACTTATGATTGTTGTTGGAATTTGGATTAAGATAGGTTCTAAAGGGCCTGCTTTTTTTGTTCAGAATAGAGTTGGACAAGATGGCACTGGATTTAGAATGTATAAATTTAGGTCTATGTGTTCAGATGCAGAGTATCTTTTGGATAACCTTCGAGAAAAAAATGAAATGACAGGACCTATGTTTAAGATTAAAGAAGATCCGAGAGTAACTAAAATAGGAAGATTTATAAGAAGAACAAGTATAGATGAGTTACCTCAGCTATTTAATATATTAAGAGGGGAAATGTCAATTGTAGGTCCAAGGCCAAGTCTTCCTAAGGAAGTAGCACAGTTTACATCGTATCAAAGATTAAGGTTAATTGCTAGGCCTGGGTTAACTTGCTATTGGCAGGTTAGGGGTAGAAGTAATGTTGGGTTTGAAGAGTGGATGGAAATGGATGTTGAGTATTTAGAGGATAGAAGTACGATGGTTGATATAGGACTTATATTTAGGACTGTTGGAGTGTTGTTTGGGGATAAGACGGCGAGTTAAGATTTGAGTAATTATAAATTATTGGGGGATGGGATACATATGTTATGTGCATTAATAATGGCAGGAGGAAAAGGAACTAGATTTTGGCCTTTGTCTACGGAACAAAAGCCAAAACAGTTTTTGAAGCTTGTTGGTGAAGATACAATGATTCAAATGAGTGTAAAAAGATTAGAAAAACTTATACCTATTGAGAGAATATTTATAGTGACGGGCATGCGTTATACTGACCTAGTTAAGGAACAGTTACCTGATTTACCTCATAGAAACATTATCGTAGAGCCAGTAGGAAAGAACACAGCTCCTTGCATAGCACTTTCAGCGTTTCACATTAATAAAATATATGAAGATGCTACAATAGCAGTATTGCCCTCTGATCATCTTATAAAAGATGAACAGAATTTTTTAGAAGTATTAAATTCAGCCGATGAATTTGTAAGCAACAATAATGAAGCTATAGTAACTATTGGTATGAAACCAGATAGACCGGAAATAGGTTATGGATATATAAATTACGGATATAAGCGGTGTGATATAAATGGATGTGCTGTGCGAGAAGTTAAAAGGTTTGTAGAAAAACCTGATTTACATAAGGCAGAAGAGTATTTACAGAATGGGAATTATCTCTGGAATGGCGGAATGTTTATTTGGAAAGCAGCAAATATTTTAAAACTTACAGAGAAATATTTGACAAATACATATGAGGTTTTAAGTGAAATAGCAGCTACTTGCGCAGAAGATTATAATAGAGTATTACAAGAAAAATATATTGATTTAGAAAGCATATCTGTTGATTTTGGAATTATGGAAAAAGCAAAAGACATATACGTTATTCCAGGAGATTTTGGATGGGATGATATAGGGACTTGGGAAGCTGTTGGTAGGTATAGAGGGAAAGATGCTTCTAATAATGTAAGTATGGGGAATGTAAGAAATTTTGATGGTAGCAATAACGTTATTATTAGTAATGGTAAACCTATTGTGATCTCAGGACTTCAAGATATATTTGTAATTGAAAGTGATGATATGATATTAGTTGGGAAGAAAGATGGTATGGAAAGTTTAAGAGAATTAAAAAATAGAATTAGTTAACATAAAGGATATTAACAAGGGGGAAGATACATGAAAGGTATTATATTAGCAGGAGGATCAGGAACTAGACTGTATCCTATAACTAAATCAGTGTCGAAACAAATATTACCTATATATGACAAACCAATGATTTACTATCCATTGTCAGTTTTAATGCTTGCGGGTATAAGAGATATATTAATAATATCAACTCCAAGAGATATTGGAAGTTTTGAAGAACTATTAGGTAATGGAAGTGAAATAGGAATTAGTATACAATATGCAATTCAATCAGAGCCAAGAGGACTTGCAGAAGCGTTCATAATAGGAGAAGAATTTATAGGAAATGATAAAGTAGCTTTAATACTTGGAGATAATGTATTTTATGGACAAGGGTTTTCAGAAAGGCTTGAAAAAGCTGTTAAAAGAGAAGAAGCTACTATATTTGGATACCACGTAAGTACTCCGAAAGATTTCGGAGTAGTAGAATTCGATGAAAATAATAATGTTATGTCTATAGAAGAAAAACCACAGAATCCAAAATCAAATTATGCTGTGCCAGGGCTTTACTTCTATGACAGTGATGTAGTAGAAATAGCTAAGAATGTTAAACCGTCAGACAGAGGAGAAATTGAAATAACAGCTGTAAATAATGAATATTTAAAAAGAGGAAAATTAAAAGTTGAATTATTAGGAAGAGGAATGGCTTGGCTTGACACAGGAACACATAGAGCTCTGTTGGAAGCAACAAATTTTGTTGAAGCTATTCAAACAAGACAAGGTCTATTTATAGCATGTATTGAAGAAATAGCCTACCGAAAAGGATATATTAATGCAAAGCAGTTGAGGGAACTAGCAGAACCACTTATGAAAACTGAATATGGACAATATCTCTATAATATAATTGAATTAGAGAGAGATAGTATGTCATCAAAAGAAGCTGCAGCAACATTGGAATAATAGAAAGCTATAATAGAAAAGAAACATTGAAAAACTGAACATGCTATGAAATACAAAGGAGAGTAAACATATGAAAACTTATTTAGTTACTGGTGGAGCGGGATTTATAGGAGCGAATTTTGTAATCTATATGTTAAATAAATATTCAAACATAAAAATAATAAATTTAGATAAACTTACATATGCAGGAAACCTAGAAAGCCTAAAAAGTATTGAAACTAACCCGAATTATATATTTGTTCAAGGAGATATATGTGATAAGGACATAGTGAATGGATTATTTGAAAAATATGATATAGATTACGTAGTGCATTTTGCAGCAGAGTCTCATGTGGATAGAAGTATAAGAGAACCAGAATTATTTGCTATGACTAATATTATAGGCACAGTAAATCTTTTAAACGCAGCTAAGAATGTATGGGAAACAAAAGAAGGCTTTAAACAGGGAAAGAAATATTTACAAGTATCTACAGATGAAGTATATGGTTCACTTGGAGATACAGGATATTTTATGGAAACAACACCCTTAGATCCTCATAGTCCATACGCATCAAGTAAAACAGGTGCAGATTTAATGGTAAAAGCATACTCAGATACATTTAAAATGCCAATTAATATAACAAGGTGTTCAAATAACTATGGCCCATACCAATTTCTAGAAAAATTAATACCACTTTTAATTAACAATTGTTTAAACCATAAAGATTTACCTGTGTATGGTGATGGATTAAACGTAAGGGATTGGTTATATGTAGAAGATCATTGTAAAGCTATAGATATGGTTATAAATGGAGGAACAATAGGAGAGGTTTATAACGTTGGTGGGCATAATGAGAGAACAAATATGCAAATAGTTAAAACTGTTATAGAATATATAAATGGAAATGTAGATAAAGAAGTTACTAAGAACTTAATAAAGCATGTAGAAGATAGAAAAGGTCATGATAAAAGATATGGAATAGATCCAACTAAGATAAAAGAAGAATTAGGATGGTATCCAGAAACTACATTTGAAGTTGGAATAGAGAAAACTATAAAATGGTATTTAGATAATGAAGAGTGGATGAAGAATGTGACTTCAGGAGAGTATCAGAAATATTATATGAAAATGTATCAGTAATATAATAAGAGAATAAAGATATTAGATATAAGTTGAATATAGATTGTATAGTATCTCCAAAAATATCAGAAAAAATAAATAGAGTAGCTAAAAGACTAAGTTCTCGCCATTGGATGATATGAATTACTAGGAATATGGAGGGTATTACATGAAAAAAGCACTAATAACTGGAATAACTGGACAGGATGGGTCTTATTTAACAGAGTTTTTATTAGAAAAGGGTTATGAAGTTCATGGAATAATAAGAAGAGCCAGCTCTTTTAATACAAAAAGGATAGATCATTTATTCAATGAGCGTGAAATAGGTAATAAAACATTATTTTTACATCATGGTGATTTAACAGATTCAAGTAACTTGAATAGATTGATAGAAAAAATAAGGCCAGATGAAATATACAATTTAGGAGCTCAAAGTCATGTGCAAGTGTCCTTTGATGTTCCTGAATATACTGCAGATACGGATGCTATGGGAACTCTTAGAATATTAGATGCCTTAAAAGAAAGCGGAATAAACTGCAAATTTTATCAAGCGTCTACATCAGAGCTTTTTGGAGGAATTCCAGGAACAGCTCCACAAAGTGAAAAAACTCCTTTTTACCCAAAGAGTCCTTATGGAGTGGCAAAGTTATATTCTTATTGGATCACTATAAATTATAGAGAATCTTATGATTTGTTTGCCTGCAATGGAATACTTTTTAATCATGAGTCGCCAAGACGTGGAGAGACTTTTCTTACACGAAAAGTAACTAGAGCTGTAGCTGGTATAATGGCAGGGAAACAAGAAAAACTTTCACTAGGTAATATGGATGCTAAAAGAGATTGGGGATATGCAGGAGACTATGTAGAAGCTATGTGGTTAATGCTTCAACAAGATAAACCTCAAGATTATGTTATAGCAACAAATGAAACTCACACAGTTAGAGAATTTGTTGAACTTGCGTTTAAAGAAGTAGATATAGATATAGTATGGAAAGGTACAGGAGTAGAAGAAAAAGGATACGATAAAGTAACAGGAAAACTTTTAGTGGACATAAATTCAAGATACTTTAGACCCGCTGAAGTTGAACTTCTTTGGGGAGACAGTACAAAGGCAGAAACGGAACTTGGGTGGGAGAGAAAAGTAAGTTTTAGAGAATTAATTAAGATGATGATAGATGGAGACATGAGAGAAATAGCTGGAATGTCATTGGGTCAATATTTAGAAGCAGCAACTACAAAATAGTTGGGAGTGATACACATGGAGAAGAACAGTAAAATATATGTAGCAGGTCATAGAGGATTAGTTGGCTCAGCTATAGTTAGAAACTTAAAAGAAAAAGGATATACGAACATAATAGGAAAAACTCATAGTGAATTAGATTTAATGGATCAAAAATCTGTTAGAAGTTTTTTTGAAATAGAAAAACCAGAATATGTGTTTCTAGCAGCAGCGAAGGTTGGTGGAATAGGGTCTAACAGTACATATCCAGCTGATTTTATTTATGAAAACATGGAGATGCAAAATAATATTATTAAAGCATCACATGATTTTAAAGTTACAAAGCTTTTGTTTTTAGGAAGTTCTTGTATATATCCTAAGAATTGTCCGCAACCAATTAAAGAAGAATATTTGCTTTCTGGATATCTTGAACCAACAAATGAAGGTTATGCAATAGCTAAAATTGCAGGACTTAAAATGTGTCAGTTTTTTAAGAGGCAGTTTGGTGACGATTTTATAAGCTGTATGCCAACTAATCTTTATGGGCCTAATGATAATTTTGATTTGAATAATTCACATGTTATGCCTGCGCTTATTAGGAAGTTCCATGAGGCTAAGGTTAGTGATAGTCCTTTCGTAGAGGTTTGGGGAAGTGGAAAGCCACTTAGAGAGTTTTTGTACGTGGATGATATGGCTGATGCTTGTGTTTATTTGATGGAGAATTATGATGGGGAAGAGCATGTTAATGTTGGAACTGGGAAAGAGGTTTCTATAAGAGGATTGGCTGAGATGGTTAAGGAAGTTGTTGGATTTAGAGGCGAACTTAAGTTTAATAGTGAGAAGCCGGATGGGACTATGAGGAAGCTTTTGGATGTTGGTAAGCTTGAGGGGACTGGATGGACGTATGGGGTTGAATTAGAGGATGGAGTTAGGGAGAGTTATGAGTGGTTTAGGGAAAATTATAAGTAATTAGTTTTAATAGGGAAAGTGGTGGGATATAAATGAAAATAGTTGTAGCTGGTACTGGATATGTAGGTTTAGTAACAGGTGTTTGTTTATCAGAAGTTGGACATAAGGTTACCTGTGTAGATATAGATGAAAATAAGGTTAGTATGATGAAAAAAGGAATTTCGCCTATATATGAACCTGGGCTAGAAGAATTATTAAAGAAGAATTATGAAGCTGAAAAATTAGATTTTACTACTGATTATTCAAAGGCTTATAAAGATGCGGATGTTATATTTATAGGAGTTGGAACACCAGAAAGAGAAGATGGGTCAGCTAATTTAGATTATGTATTTCTTGTAGTTCAGCAAATAGCCGAAAATGCACAAAATGATTGTTTGGTTGTATTGAAATCTACAGTACCTATAGGAACTAATGATAGAATTGAAGAAATTTTAAAGCGTAATTTATTGAGCAATATACATATTGAAGTAGCTTCAAATCCTGAGTTTTTGGCTCAGGGAACAGCAGTTAGAGATACTTTACATGCTAGTAGAATTGTAATTGGTGTGGAGTCAGAAAATGCTAAGAACATACTAACTCAAGTTTACGAACCTTTTAATCAACCAATAGTTGTAACAAAACGAAGAAGTGCTGAAATGATAAAATATGCATCAAATGATTTTTTAGCACTTAAAATATCTTATATGAATGAAATAGCTAACTTTTGTGAAATAGTTGGTGCAGATATAGAAGATGTTGCTAAAGGGATGAGTTATGACCCTAGAATAGGTGATAAGTTCTTGAGTGCTGGTATAGGTTATGGTGGTTCGTGTTTTCCAAAAGATACTAAAGCACTTCATTGGCTAGCTAATGATCATGGGTATGAAATTAAAACTATAAAAGCTGCTATAGAGGTTAATCAAAATCAGAAATACAAGTTGTTTAGAAAAGCTAAACAAAGATTTGGAAGTTTAAGAGGAATGAAGGTAGCTGTTCTTGGATTAACATTTAAACCTGGAACTGATGATCTAAGAGAGGCTCCTTCTATACCAAATGTAAGAAGGTTATTAGATGAGGGAGCAGAGATAGTAGCTTATGATCCTATAGGGATTGACAATTTTAAAAAGTTGTATCCAAATGGAGTAAGTTATGTTAATAGTCCACTGAACGCATTAAAAGATGCTGATATAGCATTTATATTTACAGAGTGGAAAGAGATAATAGCAATTGATCTAGCTGATTATGTGAGTTTTATGAAAACAGCGATAGTGTATGATGGAAGAAATTGTTATGATGTAAAAGAGGTAGAGAAGTATGAGATTGATTATTACTCTGTGGGTCGTAAAGCGGTTGAAGGATTGAAATGTAAAAATGGTATATTACAGGTTGCAGTTGGAGTAGTTGAAGACAGAAGTTCTTAATAATCCTCACTACTAAGTATTAACAGAGGGGTGCAATAGATGAAAAGCAAAGGTAGTCAGAAGAATGGTTTAAATCGTATAATCAATACAGGCCTAAAAATTGCAATGATTGGTCATAAGCGCATTCCGTCCAGGGAAGGTGGAATAGAAATTGTTGTAGAAGAACTTTCCACGCGCTTGGTTGCAGCAGGGAACACAGTTCACGTCTACAATCGTAAAGGGCATCATGTTTCAGGTAGTTCTTTCGATAGGAAATCCAACGGGAACATTTCTGAATATAAAGGTATCAAAATTATAACTATACCTACTTTTAAGAACGTAAAATTAAATGCTTTTGTTTATTCAGCTTTAGCAACATTCCGCGCTTTGTTCGGACGATATGATTGTGTACATTACCATGGAGAGGGTCCATGCGCAATGTTATGGCTGCCACATCTGCTTGGTATAAGAACGGTGGTAACGATCCATGGTCTTGATTGGCAGAGAGCTAAGTGGGGTGGTTTTGCTACTAAGTACTTAAAATTTGGTGAGAAAATCGCGGCTAAGTATGCAGATGAAGTAATAGTACTTTCAAAGAATGTCCAGCAGTATTTTTTAGATACATATGGGAGAGAAGTTAAATTTATACCAAATGGTATTGAAAAACCAGAAATTAGGGAAACTGATGTTATATCTAAGAAATGGGAGTTAAAGAAAGATGAGTACATATTGTTTTTAGGAAGAATCGTTCCTGAGAAAGGGCTCCAATATCTGATTGATGCTTACAAGAGAGTAGACACATTGAAAAAGTTAGTAGTTGCAGGAGGAAGTAGTCATACTGGTGACTACATGGTTGACATAAAAAGAAAATCGGTTGAAGATGGTAGGGTGATTTTCACTAATTTCGTTCAAGGTGAGGAGCTCGAAGAACTTTACAGCAATGCTTATCTGTATGTGCTACCTTCAGATTTGGAAGGTATGCCTATTAGTTTGTTAGAGGCAATGAGTTATGGAAATTGTTGTTTGGTATCGGATATTCATGAGTGTAAAGAAGTTGTGGAGGATAAGGCTGTTACTTTCAAAAGGTCCGATGTAGAAGATTTGAAAGTAAAGCTAGAATGGCTTATTGATAATGCGGATATTGTTGGACACTATAAAAGTTTGGCTTCTCAGTTTGTCTGTGAAAAATATAAATGGGATACTGTGGTTGAAATGACCAAGAAGCTTTATCAGAAATAATATGAGAGAGAGAAGAACAATGAAGATATTAATTATAAGAAACTATCCTAATTATATGGATGTTCAGTTTAATACATATAATATTCAAGAAATTGGACTTGCTAAAGCATTAGTTCGAAAAGGGCATATTTGCGATATCGTTTTTTGGGCTGATAAAGAGGAAAGGATAATAGATTATGTTTTTGAGCATGATAAACATATAAATGTTTATTATCGTAAAGGGAAAAATATTCTGAAAAACGCTATATACAATAATCTTGATTTTTTAATTCAACAATATGACGTAATTCAGCCATGTGAATATAATCAATATCAATCATGGGTATTAGCTAAAAAATATCCGGATAAAACGGTAATTTATCATGGCCCTTATTATTCGGAGTTTAATAAAAGATATAATTTGATGAGCAAAGTGTTTGATATATTCTTTTTAAAACGATATATAAAACTTGGTACGAGGTTTATAGTGAAGAGCAATTTGGCACAGAAATTTTTGATTTCTAAAGGAATAAGAGAAGAAAATATAAAGGCTGTTGGTGTTGGTGTAGATTTAGAGGCATTGTCTACAAATAAGGAGAAAAACATACCAGATTTTATTGATACAATGGAAAGTTTTAAAGATGGATTAGTTCTTTTGTACGTTGGTAGATTAGAGGAACGTCGAAACATTTCATTATTATTTGATATTCTTAAAAAGGTTTCATTGATGGAGAATAATGTTCATTTATTTATGATTGGTAATGGAAATGATGAATATGTTAAAAAGTGTATGGAATACGCTGATGAAATTGGTGTTAAACAATTAATTCACATAATTGATAAAATGGAACAAAAATATCTTTCGCTTGTATATACAAAGGCGGATTGTTTTTTACTTCCTACCGAATATGAAATATTTGGTATGGTCCTATTAGAATCTATGTATTTTGGTGCAATAACAGTGACAACAGAAAATGGTGGCTCAAACATGCTAATTGAAAACGAAAAAAATGGGTTTATTGTTCGATCTAAGAATCCAACAGAGTGGGCTCATCATATATGCAATATATATAATGATAAAGATTTGACTAAAAAAATAAAGCTAGGGGCTCATAATACAATTATGAATTTCTTCACTTGGGATGTATTATCTGAAAAAATCATTCGAGTATATGAGTCTTTAAAATAGAAGTAGTTTCAAGCTTTTTATAAGAAAGGAAAAACAATATGAAAATATTATTAGTAAACAAATTCCACTATCTTAAAGGTGGCTCTGAGACTTTCTATTTTGCATTAGCTGAAATTCTTAAGAAAGCAGGGCATGAAGTAATTTATTTTGCAATGCAGGATGAAAAGAATTTTGAATGTAGTGAATCTGAATTTTTTGTTTCAAATGTGGATTATAACAAAAAAATGGGAGTAATTAAAAAAATTTTAAATGCATGTAAAATATTTTATTCTTTTGAGGCGAAAAGAAATATTAAGAAATTAATTGAAAAAGAAAAGCCTGATATAGTTCATTTGGGCTTAATTCATAAACAAATAACTTTTTCAATAATAGGTGTCATAAAAAGATATAATATTCCGATTGTGTATAGTGTCCATGATATGATTTTAGCATGCCCTTGTTACACTATGTTATCCCCACAAGGTACCTGCCAAAAGTGCATTGATAAGGGTGTAATCAGTTGTATAAAAAAAAGTTGTGTAAAAGGTTCAAAAGTAAAAAGTATATTAGCGGTACTTGAAAACAGATTTATTAAGTTTAATAATTATTATAATAAAATAGATGTTTATATTTCGGAATGTGAATTTTATAAGCAAGTATTAAGTAAAGCTAATTTTACGAATTCACCCATTGAATGTATTACGAATTTTTTACCTCCGTCCAAGTCAATTGAATTGAATATAGTGAATGGAGAATATTTTCTCTATTTTGGAAGATTTAGTAGAGAAAAGGGAGTATTAACTTTGATTTCAGGCTATAAAAAGTCTGGATTAAATATTCCATTATTTATAATTGGAGGTGGACCGGAAGAGGGTATCGTAAAAGATTATGTTAGGAAGAATAACCTATCAGATAGAGTTAATTTCCTTGGGTATGTGTATGGGAGCCAAATGGAAGAATATATACGCAATAGTAAGGCTATTATAGTGCCATCTGAATGGTACGAGAACTGTCCATATTCTATAATAGAGTCAATGGCTAAAAGTAAAATTGTTATCGCTAGTAATATTGGTGGTCTTCCAGAACTTATAGATGATGGAGTTAATGGTTACATGTTTGAATCTGGTAATGAAAATGCATTGTGCGGTGTTCTCAAAAGGGTTTCAATGTTGGATGATCAAGAGTTTGAAAGAATGAGTGTATTAATATACAAAAAGGCAAAAATAACTTTTGATGGTGATATCTATTTAGAGAAATTGATGGGAATTTATAAGCGCCAACTGAATTTATAATTAATTTTGAGGGGGAGAAATATGAATAAAACATTAATTAAAATTTTGGAATCCTGGGCGAATACGGAAGGTAATATAAACTCTACATCTGACCTTTTAGAGTGGATTGGAAATCTAAATAGAACCACATATGTGAATATCAATGAATGTAGTATATATAAAAGTGATTTTTGGTTTTATGATGACTATAATGGGGAAGTTTCGAATCGTAAACGGAGTTTCTTTTCAATCAAAGGAATGCGTCGTTTTCAAAATGAAAAATTTATATCTGAGCAGCCGATTATAATACAGGCTGAAATTGGATATATTGGAATAGTATGTAAAGAAATTGATGGTGTAATGAACTTTCTTATGCAGGCTAAGATAGAACCGGGAAACGTGAATTGTGTACAAATTTCGCCCACCATTCAGGCTACAAAAAGTAATTTTACAAGAGCGCATGGAGGTAATCTACCTAGTTATTTAGAATACTTTGAAAGTTCTACGAAGTACAATGTTATCTTTGATCAGATTCAGTCTGAACAGGCTTCACGTTTCTATAAAAAAAGAAATCGTAACATGATTATGGAGGTTACAGGTAGCTTAGAAGTTTATCCAAACTTCAAGTGGATGACTCTTGGCCAGATCAAGAAGCTGATGGAGATTGATAACCTTGTTAATATGGATACACGAACAGTTCTTTCAGGTATTCCATTAATGACTACAAGGTTTACTGAGAAGGAAATGACGTATATAGAAACTTTATTTACTGATAAAGAATTTTTCAAGTCAGCATTCAAAACTAGACCCGCTTCATCAATAATAGATATATACCAGTATGTGAATAATTATAAAATGTTTCAAGATATTGAAATAGCCACGGTGCCACTTAGTCAGTTGGTTGACTGGAAGATTGATGAATATGGAATAACATGTAAGAAACAAGCTGACTTTATGGTGAGGTATTATGACATAGCAATTTCTGGAAGAGAGGTACAACAATGGGTGCAGCCGTTATTTAAAGCTATCGGCCAGGCAACGTTTGGATTGATTGTAACCGAGATTGAGGGGGTAGCAAAATATTTAGTAACAGCTAGGTCGGAAATCGGTTCTTTTGATATGTTGGAAGTCGGTTCGAGTATTCAGTTAGATCCTACACACTACGTGTATTATGATAATTCTATTGAAAAAGTTTTCAGGAAAAATCTTGAAAACAAGAAAGGTATTCTATTAGATGTAATGCTTTCAGAAGAAGGCGGTCGATTCTATCATGAACAGAATCGAAATGTAATTATGAAACTTGATGCAAAAGAATTGGGAGAACTCCCTAAGGGATATTTCTGGGTTGATTATAGTACTTTAAATTATATGATTCAGATTAATAACTGTCTAAATATTCAATTGAGGAACCTATTATCACTATTGAATATTTAGACAGTTGTTTTAAAGGTAATGTTTTTTTACAGTATGTTGAATTAATTTTTTATTATAGAGAGGAAAAGTGAAATGATAAGAATAGGTGTTATTTGTCCGTCAGAAATCGCGTTACGCAGATTCATGCCAGCACTAAAAAGTACAACAGAATTTGAATATGTAGGAATTGCTGTATGTACCGTAGAAGAAAGATTTGGAGAGAAAACTTTAGATGTTCCGCTAGGAGTAAGAAAAAGTGTACTTAAGGCCGAACATGATAAAGCAGCATCATTTGTCGAAGTATACGGAGGTAAAGTTTTTGATGGCTATCAAACAATTGCTACTTCTGATGAGATTGATGCACTCTATATTCCGCTTCCTCCGTCATTGCATTATAAATGGGCGAAGATTGCTCTTGCAAGTGGTAAGCATGTATTAATTGAAAAACCTTCCACAACTGACGTAGCAACATCAGTAGAGCTGGCTATATTAGCAGAAGAAAAAGGACTTGCTCTTCATGAGAACTATATGTTTGCTTTCCATGACCAGTTAATAGCAATCAATGAACTGGTTGAGAGTGGAGAAATTGGTGGAATAAGGGTATATAGGCTTTCCTTTGGATTTCCAAGAAGAGCGGCAAATGATTTCAGATATAATAAAGATCTCGGTGGTGGTGCCTTAATGGATGCCGGTGGGTATACTATTAAATACGGATCGATGCTTCTTGGGAAAACAGCAAGAATTGCATATGCACAACTGAACTATATTGATGAATTTGAAGTTGATATATACGGATCTGCTGTGATGGTTAACGATAAAGGAACTACAGTTCAAATTTCTTTTGGTATGGACAATGACTATAAATGTGAACTCGAAGTATGGGGTAGCAAAGGGTCTTTGACTGCAGGGAGAGTTTTCACGGCGCCAGTTGGATTTGTTCCTCAAATGAGCATAAGAAAAGAAAATACAGATGAAGTTAGAAAACTTCCTGCTGATGACACTTTCGAAAAGTCTATTTTGAGATTTCAGGAGTGCATAAAGAATAAAGATGTAAGAAAAGAAAACTATCAAGTACTTGTTAAGCAGGCTACGTTGATAGACGAATTTTTGAGAATGGCTAGGAAGTAGTTCTGTTGGAGAAGGTTTTGTATAAATGTTGGGAGAAAACTTATGGATTGTAAATTAATTTATTTCAGTCAAGTGAATGAAGAAGATGGTAGTATTGTGTTTATGGAAGGCATGAAAGAAATTCCTTTTGAAATCAAAAGAGTATTTTACATTTTCAGCACACCGAAAGGTGCGACAAGGGCAGATCATGCAAACAAAAATACCGACTTTGTTTTAATTAACGTTTACGGTACATCAAGTATTGAAGTAGATGATGGAATAAAAAAAGTAGTTTTCGAACTGTCATCTCCTAACGTGGGGTTATATATTCCACATATGACATGGATGAAAACATATAATTTCTCTTCTGATTCTGTTCTACTAGCTTTGGCAAGCAGGCAGTATGAAAAAAATCAATACTATGAAGATTACAAAGAGTTTTGTGAAACCATAATTTAATCAAAGAATAGCGGGTGAGATAATATGAAGAAGATAGTGATAATAGGAGCTAATAGCTATATCGCAAGAAACATTATTTATGTACTTATGCAATCACCGGAATTATACGAATTATCCTTGTACGATAATAAAGAATGCCAGATTGATAATCTTGAGAATTACAAGAGTATTAACATTCTTTCCAAAGATGCTGTGAAAAATATCAGTTTTGAATGCGATGTGATTTTTATGTTTATTGGAAAAACAGGCAGCGCTGATGGTTTTGATAACCCAGATGTTTTTATAGATATCAATGAAAGAGCATTGCTTAATGTTTTAAATGAATACAGAGTACAGAAATCAGCGGCTAAAATTATATTTCCTTCAACAAGGCTTGTGTTTAAAGGAAAGCATGGCAAACTCAAAGAGGATGCCGAGAAAGAGTTCAAGACGATCTATGCTATTAATAAGTATGCTTGCGAACAGTATATTGAAATGTATAGTCGTGTGTATGGAGTTCAGTATTGTATTTTTAGAATTTGTATTCCTTACGGAACGCTCATACCTAACGCTTCATCTTATGGGACGGCTGAGTTCATGCTGAGTAAGGCAACTAAGGGTGAGAATATTACGTTGTATGGAGATGGTGGTGTAAGAAGAACACTTACTTATATGGGTGATTTGTGTAACAAACTTATTGTGGGCGGACTTTCAGAAAAATGCGTAAATGATGTTTTTAATATTGGTGGCGAAGATTATAGCCTCTTAGAGATGGCTACAATGATTGCAGGAAAATATGGTATAGAGATCGAATTTATCCCATGGCCAGAAGTAGCTTTGAAGATTGAGTCTGGAGATACAGTTTTTGATTCTGATAAATTAGATCTTATTCTAAAAATTAAAGACAAAAAATGTTTTAAAGAATGGTGTTTAAGCCGATAATTTATAAAGCTTATGTTAGTTAGTACAATTATAGTGTAAAGGGAGGGGAAAAATCATGACTAAAAGAACACTTTATGGAACTGTGATCATTACTTATCGTTGTAATGCACATTGTAATATGTGTGACTGTTATAAAGATCCGACTAAGCAGAGTGAAGAAATTACATTAGAGGACATAAAAAAGTTACCAGAGATGGCTTTTACTAATATTACAGGTGGAGAACCTTTCATCAGGACAGATATTTCTGAAATTGTAGAAGAACTGTACAAGAAATCTGACCGTATTGTTATTTCTACTAATGGTTATTTTACTGATAGAATTATCGATCTATGTAAAAAATTTCCTAAAATTGGTATTCGTATTAGCATTGAAGGACTTCAGAAGACAAACGATACAATTCGTGGTATTCCAAATGGATTTGAAAGAGCAAATACTGGATTAAATACTCTTGTGGAAATGTCTCATCCTGATGTTGGCTTTGGCATGACAGTCCAGGATATGAACTGTGAAGATCTTGTTCCTCTGTATGAATTATCTAATAATCTGGGTATGGAATTTGCAACGGCTACGTTGCACAATTCTTTCTATTTTAGAAAAACAGATAATAAAATTTCTGATAAATACCATGTGGCACAGAATTTTGAAAAATTGATTAATGAACTACTTAAAAGTAATTCTCCAAAAAAATGGTTTCGTGCTTATTTTAACCACGGACTTATTAATTACATTTACGGAAATAAAAGATTACTTCCTTGTGATATGTCGGAAAATGCTTTTTTCATTGACCCATTCTGTGATGTTATTCCATGTAATGGAATGGCAAAGAAAGCTGTTATGGGCAATTTGCATGAACAATCTTGGGATGAACTATGGAATGGCGAACAAGCTAATGAGGTTCGAAAATGCACAAAAAAATGTGATAGAAACTGCTGGATGATTGGAAGTGCTTCTCCGGCTATGCATAAATACATTTGGATTCCCAGCTGGTGGGTTTTTAAGCATAAGCTTTTGAAAGGTGGTAAATATAGTCTTAGTGAGAATAGGGTTATACTAAAACCAAAAAATAAATAAGTATGTATTTACATATATAAGGAGGATTATGCTAAATTTATTATATAAATTAGTAACACCATGGGGAAAGTCAAATAGAACACAGATATTAAAAAATCGTGTACTTGGGAGAGTTGCAAATTTGATATATCCAATATATTGTATACTGAATCATCCAACTAAACTTTCTGAGTCATTTGGACAACCTGAAGTAATAGTTTCATTGACATCTTTTCCGGCTCGGATTGATAAGGTTAATTTATGTCTAGAGAGTATTCTCAGACAATCACACCCAGCAGATAAAGTTATATTATGGTTAGCGAAATCTCAATTTAAGAATAAAGAATCTTTACCTAGGAAACTTTTAAATCTTGAAAAAATTGGGGTAGATATTAGATTTTGTGAGGATTTAAAATCATACAAGAAAATATTTTACACCGCTAAACTTTATCCAAAGGATAATATTATTACGGCAGATGATGATGTTCTTTATCCAGAAGATTGGATTGAAAAGTTGATTGATACACATGATCAGAATCCAGAGTGTGTATGTTGTTATCGTGCAAGTGAAATAGTAGTAGATAATGATTATAATATACTTCCATATAAAGAATGGAGGCCAGATGGCATTAAGGGACCATCATACCATCTTTTACCTACAGGAGTTGGAGGAGTATTATACCCATCATTATTTTTTGAAAATGTCGACATAAATTATGAAGTGATAAAAGAAATTTGTCCAACTACGGATGATTTATGGTTAAAAATAGTTTCTCTTATAAAAAAGAAAAAAGTAGTTAAAGTTAACTTATATACTAAAGAGTGGTTTACAATTAGGCGTTCACAGGATGTAAGTTTGATGGATATCAATGTGGATGGGAATTTAAATGATATTGCATTTGGCAAACTGATAGATTTTTTTAATATTAAATTTGGAGAATATAAAGATGAATAAACGGGATATAAATAACATAGATAGTAGTAGACAATTATGTGGTGAAACAATTTTTATTGTACTAATGATAATTGGAATGTTTTCTCGCCAATTGAAAGTGACTTCGGTTTCAGGAGTAGAATCATATTTCACAGCGCTTTTGTTGGTCGCATTGGGTTTTGCTATATTTGAAATTATAAGAAAAAAATATTCAAGACGCGAACTGTATATAATAGCTGGTATATTATTATTTTTTTGTATAATATATATTATTAATGGTAGACAAAATGAATACCTTTTAATTAATATTATTGCAATCATTACTGTAAAATCCATTGAACCGTCTAGATTTGTTAAGCTACTGAGAAATACTTATGCAATTTTATTTTTCATGTTATTTGTGTTCCTAAAGATGGGACTTATTGAAAATACAAGTGTGTCAAAAGGAACTTCTTCAGGAATTTGGATTACATGTATAGCATATGGGTTTCATCATTCTAATACATTTTATTGGATGTTTTATATATTGGTATCTTCGTATGTATATTGTAGATTTTACCGACTGAAAACAATTGAAATCATTATAATTATATCAGTAAGCTTCTATTTCTATACAACAACTTTTTCAAGAGCAGGGTTATTTTGTATTGTTATGCTTTTGCTATTTCGTTGGTTATTATTAAAGGTTAATATTTTAAAAGTAAAAATTATTAAACTATTATGTACATATTTATATGCCTGCTTGTTTTTACTTTCATTAGTTTTTAGTTTGGTAAGTAATAATAATAATAATAAAAATTCTCTAATAATGCAAATAAATTATTGGACAACGGGGAGGTTTACAATTGCTGCAAATTATTTGCAAGCTTATAAATTGAATTTTTTTGGACGTGATGTAACCAAAACACTCCCATTTGATAATATGTATATGTTTGTTATTCTTTCTTTTGGTTTAGTTACGGCTATAATTCTTATAATATTATATACGAAACTATGTCGTTATCTTATGGATGAAAATCTTTATGCAGAACTATGTATAACAATAATCTTTGCTGTATACAGTATTTTTGAAAGCCAATATACAAATGTATTTTATAATTATTCAATTATATTTTTTGGGTATCTAATATATACTAATACTAAATGGAAGAGTACATTACCAAATGTTGTGAATAAATTTAAGGAGAACAAATTATGGAAGCGATGATATCTATAGTAACTGTTTGTTATAATGCACAAGATTCAATTGAAAAAACACTCAAATCGATTTTAGAACAAAATTATAATGATTATGAATACATAATTATCGATGGAGCATCAACAGATAATACATTATCTATTATTAATAGATATATTCCTCTGTTTAAAGAAAGAAAGATTTTAGTCAAATTGATTTCAGAGCATGATAAGGGGATTTATGATGCCATGAATAAGGGTGCGGAATTAGCACGTGGTCATTGGATTAATTTTATGAATTCAGATGATATTTTTTTTGATGGTAATGTTTTGAAAGAAGTTTTTTCAAACGATTTAGGTAGTTTTAATGTAGTATATGGGAGAGCATTATGGGAAACGAGTAATGGCATTAGTGAGTTTACGACACGCGCATCATGGTATTTGAAATATAAAAAACCATTTTATCATCAGGCAGCTTTTGTGAAGACAAAATTGCAAAAACAATATAAGTTTAACCTCAATTATAAAATAAGTGCAGATTTTGATTTTTTTCAAAGACTTTATTTGAAAAAATATAAATTTTTAAAATTAGATTATATAGTTGCAGTTTCATCTGATCATGGAATTTCTAAGGATGTTAGAAATATCAATAAAATATATAAGGAAGATCAGCTTATTATAAAAAATAATGGAGTTAACATTTTCAATTCTCCGATACTGTTGGTGTTTAATTGGAAGAAACAAAAGGAAATTAATAATAAATTAAAAGCAAACAAGTTTGAGAAATTTCATTAAATATGAAGCAAGGCGTCCAGGGTTTGTGAAGTTTTAGTGAACAGTATGTGAACGACCAAGGCGTAGGCTATGCAAAGATGGAACATCTGATGCGAATTTAGAAGCGCAGAAATTAGGTTGAAAAGTTAGAAAGCTAAAGGTAAGTCTCGAGCAATGGTCCACGGGGCAAAGGAACAAATTACGAACGAAAGAGTGGAAAGGCTGATATAAATGGATATTTGATGCAAATAAAGAAGAAAAAAAGGTTAGTTAAAAAGTTAAAGGTTTAGGAAAATAGAAACAAAAAAATTAGCGATAGCAATAGAGGTGAATTACAAGTAGCAACTCTTTATTACACTTCAAATATCCAAGAAGACCTAGATAATAGCATGAAAAAGGGGATAGGAGCAAAAAACGGTGAAAATGGTGTATTTAATATGAATGAATATGGAAATAAATTTGGATGGAAAACCAGAGGGACACCTAGAAAGTTTTTGAATGTAAGTAAACTTGAAGGTAGTGGATTAAAACATAAAATAGAACTTAGGGGAGAGATTAAAGAAGCATACAAAGGCGTTGAAAAAAAATAAAAGTATGGAGATGAATTAATATGAAAGCAGTGATATTAGCAGGTGGGTTCGGAACAAGACTAAGTGAGGAAACAAGTTTAAAACCAAAACCAATGGTTGAGATAGGAGAAAAACCAATTTTATGGCATTTATTAAATATTTATTCACACTACGGAATAAATGATTTTGTTATATGTTGTGGATATAAAGGATATGTTATAAAAGAATACTTCGCAAATTATTTTATGCATATGAGTGATGTTACTGTTGATTTAAAAAATGGGGATATTGAGTATCATAATAGCAAGGCGGAACCATGGAAAATAACCCTTGTTGATACTGGATTAAACACAATGACAGGTGGCAGGGTAAAAAGAATAAAAGATTATGTTGATAATGAAACGTTTATGCTAACTTATGGTGATGGCGTAGCAGATGTTGATTTAAACAAATTATTAGAATTACATAAAAGTAATGGTAAAATAGCTACAGTAACAGCAGTACAACCTTCGGGAAGATTTGGAGCTTTAACTATAGACAGTAGTGCTAATGTAAAAAGCTTTATTGAAAAACCTGCGGGTGATGGGGCATGGATAAATGGAGGCTTTTTTGTCCTAGAACCTGAAATTTTTGATTATATTAAAGATGACAGAACAGTTTTTGAAAAAGAACCACTAGAAAATTTAGCTAAAGAAAATAAACTAAATGCATATAAACATAAAGGATTTTGGAAACCTATGGATACATTAAGAGATAAAAATGAATTAGATGAATTATGGAATAGTGGGAAAGCAGCGTGGAAACTATGGGATTAACAGCATTAGTCACTGGTGGTACGGGTTTTATTGGATCTAACCTTATAAAAGAACTATTGGAAAAAAATTGGATTGTATATGCCTTAGTAAGAAAGAATTCAAGCTTAGGATATAAGAGATTAAAAGGTGTAAAAAATATCAAATATATATATGTAGAAGAGTTGTTTAAACATAACTATAAAGAGCTTGACGAAGTTGCATTAGATAATGAAGATATTGCGAAGACTTTACCTCAATTTGATATATGCTTTCATCTTGCAGCTTATGGGGTAGATTATAGACAGCAAAATGTTAATGAACTTATTGATGGTAATATAAAATTCACACTGGATGTTCTTAATTTTTGTAAAGATAACAAGACTAAAAAGGTAATTAATACAGGCTCATGTTTTGAATATGGATTAAATGAGGGGAAAAAAATAAATGAGGAAGATAAGTTAAATCCTCATTCGTTGTATGGTTCAGCCAAAGCCTCTAGTGTAATTATGGCAAATGCTTATTCTGAAAAGAATAATATTCCCTTAGTTACAGTTAGACCATTTGGTATATTTGGAGAAAATGAAGGATTACATAAATTTGTTCCACAACTTATGAAAGCAGTTATATTAAATGAAAATATGGAAATGACTAGTGGAGAACAAGTAAGAGATTATTTGTATATAAAAGATTTAGCAGAAGCTTATATTGCCATAGCTTTAACAGATCTTCCACTTTATGAGGCTTATAATGTTTGCTCAGGAGAAGAAGTTAAAATAAAAGATTTAGCAATTAAAGTTGCAGAAATTGCAAATGATAGTTTAAAATCATTTAATCTCGGAGCTGTTCCTTATAGAAAAAATGAAGTTATGCATTTTGTAGGAGACAATTCGAAGATAAAGAAATATACTAAATGGGAGCCTAAATACAATTTACAACAGGGATTAAAGAGAACCTATGAATGGTATAAAGTTAATTGGAGGAAATATAATGAATCAGTTTAATAATATATATAAAGGTAAAAAAGTACTTGTAACTGGGCATACTGGTTTTAAAGGGTCTTGGATTTCAATATGGCTTAAAAATCTTGGAGCAGAGGTTATCGGATATTCCTTGGATGCTCCAACGGAACCATCAATGTTTGAAATATGTAAACTAAATGAGAAGATTACAAGTATAATTGGGGATATAAGAGAAGAAAAAAAATTAAATGAAGTTTTTGAAAAGTACAAACCTGAGATAGTCTTTCATCTAGCTGCACAACCGTTGGTAAGACTATCATATAAGTCACCAAAAGAAACATATGAAATAAATGTTATGGGAACGGTAAATGTACTTGAAGCAGCTAAAAATTCAAGTAGCGTCAAAGGTGTAGTTGTTATTACAACTGATAAATGCTATGAAAACAAAGAATGGGTGTACGGATATAGAGAAACAGATCCTATGGGTGGATACGACCCATACAGTTCTAGTAAAGGATGTGCTGAACTGATTGTTTCATCCTATAGAAATAGTTTTTATGATGAAAGAGGTATAGGATTGTCCTCTGTAAGGGCAGGTAATGTAATAGGTGGAGGAGATTGGGCAGAAGATAGATTAATTCCTGACTTTGTAAGATCAGTTTCAGAAGAAAAATCAATAGTTATAAGAAATCCTATTGCAACAAGACCTTGGCAGCATGTGTTAGAACCTCTGTCAGGTTACTTGTGGCTTGGTTCAGAAATGCTTAAGGATGCAAAGAAATATAATAGTGGTTGGAATTTTGGACCTAGGGATACAGATGTGCTAAGTGTAGAAGGTATACTAAAACTCTCAATAAAAGCATGGGGCAAAGGAAATATAGAGTTGGAAGAAAATGCACAACCTCATGAAGCTAATTTATTAAAGCTTGACATAAGTAAGGCAAAGGCTCATTTAAAATGGCATCCAGTATATGATGTTAACAAAGCAGTAGATAGAACTATACAATGGTATAAGAATTATTATGGAAATAAAAATGAAAATATGTATGAATATACTTTAAAGCAAATAGTGGAATATGTAGAAGAAGCAAAAATACAGAATCTGATGTGGAGTGAATAAAATGAGTGATATAAAATTTAATGAAGATTTTGCAAGAAACGAAATATTGGATAAAGTTAAACAGTTTCATAAAGATAAAAATGCAGGAAAAAAATTTATAGCTGGTGAAACATATATACCAGCAGCAGGTAAGGTTGTAGATGAAGATGACTTATCAAATTTAATAGATGCATCTCTTGATATGTGGCTTACTTCAGGTAGATATGGAAATGAATTTGAAAAAGAGTTTCCTGAATTTATAGGATCAAAATTTTGTTCGCTTGTAAATTCAGGTTCATCCGCAAACTTGGTAGCAGTGGTTGCCCTTACATCTCATAAACTAGGGCAAAAGAGATTAAGGCCTGGGGATGAAGTTATAACTGTAGCAGCTGGATTTCCAACAACAGTGGTTCCTCTTATTCAAAGTGGCCTTGTACCAGTGTTTGTAGATGTAGAACTTGGTACTTATGATGTAAAAGCAGAAGATTTAGAAAAAGCTATATCAGACAAAACCAGGGCTATTGTTATGGCGCATACCTTAGGAAATCCATTTAATCTAGCTAAGGTTATGGAACTAGCTGAAAAACATGATTTGTGGGTAATAGAAGATAATTGTGATGCATTGGGTGCAAAATATGATGGTAAGTATACGGGAAACTTTGGACATATATCCACATTTAGTTTTTATCCAGCACACCATATGACTATGGGTGAAGGTGGAGCTGTTGTTACAAATGATGCTAAATTACATAATATTATACGTTCAGTAAGAGACTGGGGAAGAGACTGTATATGCCCACCAGGGAAAGATAACATATGTGGCAAACGATTTACTCAACAGCATGGTGAATTACCTGCTGGATACGACCATAAATATGTATACTCTCACTTTGGATACAACTTAAAAGTAACAGATATGCAGGCAGCACTTGGAGTATCACAACTTAAAAAACTACCTAAGTTTATAGAGAAAAGAATAGATAACTACGAAAAACTTTATGAAGGACTAAAACAATTTGAAGAATATTTAATTTTGCCAGAACCTACGGAAAATAGTGAACCTAGTTGGTTTGGGTTTACTATAACTCTTAAGCAAAATGATAAGTATGATAGAAACAGCCTTGTAAAGTTTTTAGAAGAAAGAAAAATAGGAACAAGATTATTGTTTGCAGGAAATATATTAAAACAGCCTTTATTTACGGAAAATGAAGTTAGCTATAGAGTAGTTGGGGATTTAACTAATACGGATATAGTTATGAATAATACATTTTGGATAGGAGTTTGGCCAGGAATTGATGATGAACAGATTGGATACATTATAGAACAATTCAAATCATTTTTCACCAAATAATAGTTGAAGGGAGTCCTTATTTATGAAGTTTCTTATTACCGGTGGCTGCGGTTTCGTAGGAAGTAATTTAGCAGCAGAAGTTATGAAAAGAGGAGAAGAACTATATGTCTTCGATAATCTTTTTAGAAATGGAGCAGAAAAAAACTTAAATTGGCTTAAAGAGCAAGGAGAGTTTACTCATATACATGGAGATATAAGAAATTATAATGATGTGGAAAATGCAATAAAGAATTTAAAACCAGATGTAATATTTCATCTAGCAGGACAAGTTGCAATGACGACATCAATTGAAAATCCACGACTCGATTTTGAGATAAATACTATGGGAACGCACAATCTACTTGAAACTGTAAGAAAATATTCACCTAAAACTATAGTAACATACTCATCAACCAATAAAGTTTATGGAGATTTTGAAGATTTAGAATATGAAGAAACAAGTACAAGATATAAACTTAAAGATTATCCACAGGGATTTAATGAAAATACAGGATTAGATTTTCATTCTCCATACGGATGTTCAAAAGGCGCGGCGGATCAGTACCTTTTAGATTATCATAGAATGTATGGGTTAAATACAGTGGTATTTAGACATTCTTCAATGTATGGTGGGCATCAATATGCAACTTATGATCAAGGTTGGATAGGTTGGTTTTGTCAAAAGGCTATTGAAACTAAGTTAGAAATGATTAAAGAATCATTTACTATTTCAGGTAATGGTAAACAAGTAAGAGACGTGCTATATGCTGATGATATTGTTAAATGTTACTTCGCAGCAATAGAGAACATAGAAAAAACAAAAGGACAAGTATTTAATATAGGTGGAGGAATAGAAAACAGCCTTTCATTACTTGAACTTTTTAATTTACTAGAAAAAAGGCTTAATATAAAATTAAATTATAGAGAAACTCCATGGAGAGAGAGCGATCAAAAAGTATTTGTTGCTAATAATGAAAAAATAACAAAATTTACTGGATGGAAACCGATGGTTAGCAAAGAAGAAGGAATTGAGCGAATGCTAAGCTGGTTAGAAAAGTCAGTTTACTGAAGGAGAAAAAAAGTTGAGGGCTAAAGTACAAAAAATATCAGAAATAGATGGTGGTAGTAGGAGTAAAAATGTAAAGACAAATATATCTTTAAGTTTTATATTTAAAACTATAAGCATAGGAATAAGTTACTTACTTATTCCTATGACAATTAGTTATTTGAATTCAGAACAATATGGAGTGTGGATGACTCTTTTAGCAATAATATCATGGATGAGTTTTTTTGATATAGGACTTGGAAATGGATTGAGAAATAAATTAACAGAATCATTAAGTAAAAATGATATAAAAAGTGCTAAAGAATATGTATCTACAGCTTATGCAGCAATAAGTGCTATTGTAATATTTATATTTATAGTATTAATGATTATAATACCAAGTTTAAATTGGAATAAGATATTTAATACTAATACACTTAATAATAGCGTATTTATAGAGCTTGTTATAATAGTAGTATGCTTTTTCTTATTTAATTTTGTATTATCTCTGTGTAATCAACTTTTTCATGCAGTACAAGAATCCGCTTTTACAGGCATAGGTATGTTGTTAATGAATTTATTTTCATTAATAAATCTTTTAATATTAAAGCAAATAAGTAGTGGTGATTTAGTATATATTGGCATAAGCTATGGGTTGGCTATGGTCACTTCTAGTATGATTTTAACTACATATTTTTTCATACGCCATAAGAATTTATTACCAGAACTAAAATTAGTAAGAAAAAATAGAGTGAAAGATATATTAGGTATAGGAATTAGATTCTTTATTATTCAAATTGCAGTAGTAGTAATATTTACAACAGATAACATGATTATAACTCAAGTATTAGGACCAGCAGAGGTAACTTCTTATAATATCGCAAAAAAGTTGTTTAGTGCGGTTATAGTTGGGCATACAATAATTGTTACACCATTGTGGTCAGCTTATACAGAAGCCTACCTTAAGGGAGATATAGCGTGGATTAAAAAGTTGTTAAAAAAATTAAACCTATTAATGATTCCTATAGTAATATGTGTTGGGATTTTAGCGTTACTATCAGATAAAATTTTAAAGGTTTGGATTGGAGACAGTATAATTTTCCCTAAATATCTAATAGGTTGTATGGCATTGTACACACTTATATCTGTGTGGAATAATATATATTCATATTTCTTGAATGGTGCTGGGTTTTTAAATTTATCTATGTATGTATCAATAATTGCTGCTATAGCAAATATACCCTTATCTATTTATTTCTCTGAAAATATGAATTTAGGAAATCCAGGGGTGATTTTAGGGACTATATGCTGCTTATTACCTGGAGTAATATTGGGACCTATTCAAACTATATATGTATTAAATAAAAAAGAAGGTGAAAAAACAAATGGATTCTTTAGTTAGCATACTTATTCCAACATACAACAGAGCAATTTTTTTGGAAAAGTGTATAAAATCTGCATTGAATCAAACTTATGGTAATTTAGAAATAATTATTTCGGATAACTGTTCAACCGATAATACTGAAGAAATAGTAAGTAAGTATAATGATACTAAAATAAGGTATGTAAAAAATTTTAGGAATATTGGACCAATTTTAAATTGGAAAAATGCATTAATGAAATCAAAAGGTAAATATTGTGTAATTTTATGTGACGATGATTATTTCATTGATAATGAATATGTACAAAATGCTATTAACCTATTTACTAAAGATAATTCTATAAATTTAGTAATAACAGATTGTGTATTGGGAAGAAAACAACAAGTTAGCACTAATATAAGTTTAAAACAGGTTACTGATGGAAAAGAATTTTTACGAAATTTTTGGAGTAAGAATTATCACATACCAGTAATTAGCAATGTTTTTATAAGAGAAGAGGCAATGAAAATTAATGCTTTTAGTAATAATTCTATATTATATTCAGATATAGAATTATGGTTAATGTTGATGTGTAATGGTAATGTAGGATATATAAATAAACAAAGTGTTTACTATAATTTTCATGATGACAATATAGTAACTAATATGGATTTAGATACAATAATAGACAATTCAAGATTTATTTTGAATTTAAGGTTATTATTAATAAAAAATAACATCATGAACCAAAAAGATAGTAAAAAGTTAATATATGAAATAGTTAATAGGTATATTTTATTTGTGAATAGTATATATAATTTTAAAATTGATATAAATTTGTATAAAAAAATATTAAATATAATAGATATACATTTAAATTATTATTATTATTTAAATCTCAAAGGCAAGTTAATTAAAAGAAGTGTTAGTAGAAAATTACACAAATATTTAAATTAAGAAATGGGAGATAATTATGGACCAAAACATTAAAACAAGTATTCTTATACCAGTATACAATAGGGAGAAAATAATCAGTGAAACAATCGAAAGTGCTTTAGCTCAGACTTGTAAATCCATTGAAATCATAATCGTCGATAATTGTAGTACAGATAAAACATATGAAATATGTCAAGAATTTGAGAAAAAATATGATAGAATAAGTGTTTATAAAAATAATGAAAATATTGGTCCAGTTAGAAATTGGTTAGAATGTTTAAAATATTCTACTGGGGAATATATAAAATTTTTATGGTCTGATGATTGGATGGATAATGATTTTATCGAAAAGACAACTGAGCTTCTAGACAAGGATAATGAAATAGCATTTGTTTACAGCCCGGCTTGGATAGTTTATGAAAATAAACAAAAATTGGCATTCAACGTTTTTAATGTTGATAAAATATTTAATTTTAATATATTTGAAGAGTTATCAATACTTGGTGGTAATGTTCCAGTTTCACCTGGGTGTGCAATATTTAGAAAAAAAGATGTAGTTCAAAATTTAATGGTGGAGATACCTAATGAAGATAGTTTGATTTTCAATAAATTTGGGGCTGGAAATGATCTATTATTATTTTTATTACCATTACTTGAATATAAAAAGATTGGTTTTGTTTATTCTACAAGAAGTTACTTTAGAGTACACAAGGACTCTTTCACATGTAGTAATAATTTAGGGTTATATTATGATTGGGCAAGACTATATTATTTAAACAAGAAAAAAGATGAAGAGATAATTGAAAAATTTAAAACTAATATGTATCTTAAAAGTTTAAAACATAAAGAGTATAAAAAGATAAATAAAAGTATTGTAAGTAGTATAAACTATATTTTTCTAATTAAAAAAGTAATTCATAAATTATTTTTTTAACACTTTGAATAAAATATAATCTTGTAACTTATAATAAATATTTACATATAAGATTGAGATAAATAAAGAAAATGATATTAATTAATCAAATTTAAAACTCAAGCAAAAGGAAACAGTCAAATAGCAAGGAACTAACTTCCAGCCATCTCCTAGTAGCAAGCCCAGACCAGGCCTCGCAAGGGCGATGGGGGTTGTGAATTTTCAGTGAACAACATATGCGGAGCAAAACGAAGATGGAACAGCTGATGCGAGATGAGTAGAATTGAAGTTGTGGTGAAAATTTGAGAAAAGAATAGAAAAAAACTTGGCGATAGCCATGGAGGTAAAAGCACTTCCTTTAAATTTTTATTGTAGCAATAAAAAACAAGGGAGTGTTATTATTTGTAAGAGATGGAACACATACCGTTACCTAAAAAAACAGCTCCACATTATTCTGTGAAGCTGTTTTTAATAAAATTCTTCTTTTGCAATTTTCTTTATGTAATTATACTGTTTTCGAATAAGTTTCTTAAATTCAGGGTCTGATAGCTCATTATATATAGCAATGCCTTCTTCATAAAGACATTCATATATCAATTCACAATAATCATCATCTTCTCGATGAATTTTTTTGTATCGCTGTTCCAGCTCATATGGAAAATCAAGAGTATATGCTATATCGTCGATTTTACAACTAAGAAACTCTTTTGTCATATTCATCATATAGTCAATATTAGGCTGACTCACTGCAATGGTCCTCCTTTTGGGTTATTTCTGTCTCTGCTGTAGTTATTCTGCATTCAAGTTGTACCTTATCTGCCCAGGGCAAATATTCATAAAGCACAGAGGGATTTGATGCAAAATTAATATTGGGCAACTTTCTCAAGAGATATTCAAGATATTTATAAGCATCCAAATTATTGGTTGCTGCCGTATTTATAATGCTAAACACAGTAGCTGACGCATCTGCTCCCGCACAGAGATTCCGCAGAGATAAAGATAAACCCGCTGAAAGTGTTACAAATCAATACTTTCAGCGGGTTTATCTTTTTTCACCGATTTTTTTTTGTAATTGTAAGTTAAATTAGCATATTTTGTGAAAAATGGACAAAGAAATAACATCCCCTTATAATATAGTTTGCACACCGAAAAAAAGGAGATGTTACTATTTTTAGATTCAAATTCCAACAAAAGAAAAAACTATTAGAAAGTGAATTCAAAAAATCAAAGAAATTTTTAAAGTATATTAAAAGAGTATTTCATTTTTATGATATTGTCAAGAATCAAAAGGATTTAAGGGAAAAGCATATGATCAAAAGGATTTAAGGGAAAAGCAAGATGTAAATACAGGTGTGATTTTTATGATTTTATTTTGGGGGTTTGTACTTAGGGTAGAGAGTTTTAATAGATTAGGGAAGATGATTAATTATGGTGTTTTCACCCCATTATTTCCTAAAAGAACAAAATTACCAAGCATAGATACAATCGCTCGTACTTTAACAAAATGGGATCTAGAAGCCTTAGAAAAAAGCTTTCAAACTATAAATTCTATATTAGCTAAAAATAAAACTTTTAAAAAAGGAACTATAGATGGCTATACAGTATATGCCTTTGATGGAAGTGATATTATAAATAGTGGCGAAAAAAGAAAATGTAACAATTGTGTACTTATGAAAAATAAAACAGGCTATCATTATGTTCATAAAACAGTTGTAGCAATGGTTATTGGCAGTGAGATAAATTATATTATTAAACAAAACATGTTGAAAGTTGAATCCGAAAAAATAAAAATAAATAAAAATACATATAAAGAACACATTGTAACCAAATCTGAAGGAGAACACACAGGCGCTCTTACATTACTCAAAGAGCTTCCATCGTGGATAGATACTATTGTTGGTGATTCGCTATATTTTACTGCCCCCTTTTTCAAGGCTGTATTGCATTCAAGAAAACATGCTGTTATAAGATTAGAAGATAAAACAAGAAGCATTCATAGAGAAATAGTGCATTTTGCTCAATACCATTCTTGCAATGATAGCTTTATATATAAGGTGAATAATGTAAAAACAACCGTATCCTATTGGTCTAAAGATACTAAAATAGAGGATTCAACTATACCTAAAAAATATACTGATATAAGAATATACAAGTTTACAAAAGTCATTGAATCCACTGTACGAGGTGAAGAAAATTATTCGTTTAGAGAGATTTTTATAGGCACAACAAATAAAAACATGAATCCAAAAACGATACTTAAAATTGTTCATTTGAGATGGAATATTGAAAATTCATGTTTTCATCAACTTAAAAGCTACTGTAATTTGGGACATTGTTATAAATATGATCCAGTAGCTATAGAGTCGATTTTAAACATAATGTTCATGGCTTATAATTTGATGCAAGCATTTTTATTTAAGAGATTTAAAAACTTTAAGCAGCAGTTTTCAAAAGGCAAAACTACAATAAAGTGGTTTATAGAAGAAATACTATTTGAGTTAATAATACTGAGTTTTTTAATTAAATATACCTTTGTCGAAAGAGCTTTTTTAGATACAGAATAAATTGTTAATGCTGTATTTTGTGTAGTAAATTCTCATTTACTCCTCAGCAGTGATGACTTTTCTTACTAACAAAATATTTTACAATTGAATAAAGGTTATTTTATGGGGAAGGGGAGTTATATTCATTTTTAAACTTTATTTTAAATTCCATTTGGTAAATTAGTTATTATAAGTAAAAATACCCTTTATAATTTTTTATAGAGTATTTTTACAATTTAATTGTAAACTGTTTGCGGAATATCTGGGAAAGCACGGCTTCTTCTGTAATTTTAACTAGGTTATCTATTCCATTTTGCTGGAGGGATAAGAAAAATGTAGATGCATTATGAGATTCTGTATAAATGGTAGTAACCTTCTTGCCATGTTGATTTTCTGCTTTACAGTAATAGTCAATGACGGATTTGAATTCCGATGACAATAAGGGATAACCTCCCCTTTCGAAAAGTTTATGACCGTGTCTACTGTATGGGTATCTTCCATGGGTATCAAACTGCTCGATTTCCTCAATAACCCTATGTGTTAAGGTAGTTTGTCGTAGAGAAAAATACAGTATAGTCTTTACGAGAGAAGAAATATAGCATGGTGAGTAAAATTGGATACACTGAAGAAATAAAGAAAGAAGTGATTGCAAGAGTAACTGGTTCTGAAAAAGAAAGTATTACTAAAGTTTCTCTAGATAAAAAAATAAACAAAGGTACAATATATAAATGGATAAAAGAAGCCGAGGTAAAAGAAGGAATAAAGATTTTAAGGCTAAATGGTGATTGGAC
>NZ_JAENWM010000133.1 GCF_016650035.1 Clostridium sp. | reverse complement strand
CAAGAAATGTTATATCTAATAATGTAAAAAAATCATATGCAAATTAATTACAAGTTAAAATTATTATGCTTATTCAATCAACATAGGTTTCGTTTACATTTTATAGTTGGCTGGTACGACCCCGTAGTAAAATTACGACTAGCTTCCGTATTTCGGCAAGTGACAGTCATCCTTGTGAGAGCGAAGGTCTCACTTGCTGATATTTAAAGAAGCAGTGACGTTCGATGATGGTTCAAAACAATGTATTGATTATAAAAAGTGTGCTGTTCCTTTTTCAAGAAATAAAGGATGTACAGTATGTATTAAAGAATGTACTTTTTTTAAAGGTGATTACGAGAAGATTAAGAAGAGTTTTTTTAAGGAGAAAAAAATATGAATATATTTACAATAGATGAAAAAATCAGCTGTTTCTTAGAAGATTTTAATGGATTTCTAGAGTATTTAAACTTAAATGAAGTTACTATAGGAAAGACAACTAAGCAGATAGCAACTAAATTTTTATACGAAATGAATGAACTGATGAGTATTAAACAAGAAGATATTACGCCTAGAAGTAGGCAACTAGATTATCCTTTGATGAATATGTTTTGTAATTTAGCTGTAAGTGGTAAATTATTTGTAGAAAAAGCAGCAAAAGGTGGAAAGCTGGTGCTGAAATCTACAAATAGAGTTCAGAAATTTAATAAGTTAAATAATACTGAAAAATATGTATTTTTATTAGAAATTTTATGGATGGACTGCAATATCAAAGATTTAAGATTACATACTTGGGATATTTCTAGTGAATATGATACTAGAGAGCTTTTAATTGATATTTATAATAACAAAGCTAATATGGCGGTTTCTGTAAATAGGCGTTTGAGAAATTGTAGTACGGTTTTATTATATTTTTCATACATGGGTATTATGACTATTAAACAAGATGAGGAAGAAAAGTTGAGAAGTGGAGTAAAAAGAAGATTTCTACCGAAAGAAATCGTAATGTCTAAAATTGGACTGCAAATAATTAAAATTTTATGTAAAAAAAGAGATATACAAGAATGGAATATACCTTATAGAAAAGAAAATGGTGAGTGGAAGATAGCATTTGATGAAGAATTTTATGTGCCATTTAAAAAAATATTTAAAAGTGGAGAATTAGAGAATACTTTGCCGAGAAGTAAGAGCAAATTTAAAGATGGAATTTATACCTTTAAAGTTTCATTAGGTAAAAATGTATGGTCAAAAATAAGGCTATCTGCAGACTATACACTTTATGATCTACATAATGCTATTCAAGATGCTTTCGAATTTGATGATGATCATATGTATTCTTTTTTTATGGATGGAAAGGCGTGGTCAAAGAATGTATTTACGTGCGATGGTGATGAAGGACCTTTTGTAGATGAAGTTGAAATTGGAGAGTTAAAATTATATGAAAAACAAAACTTTCTATATTTATTTGATTATGGTGATGAATGGAAATTTAATGTAGAAGTTTTTAATATTGGAGATACTAAGGATAAATTATTAAATCCAGAAATTATTGAAAGTAAAGGGGAAATACCTGAGCAGTATCCAGATTTTGATGATGAGGGGTAGATATATTTAGTTAATGATATTTTTATAATGTAGCATCCCTAATGAATGCTTAAATAAAATGGTAATGAGAAAATAACAAAGTATATTAAAAAACTCAAGTTATTTTAGTAAGATGTGCAACTTTATAAAGTTCATGGTCTATAATATTGACACCATTCGGGTTACCCCTAGGGGTCTTTGCGAGGCCTTGGCTGAGCTTGCTATCTCCATAATTGCCACACAATTGTTTTATATAATGAACTTATATCGAGGAAAGATGAATTAATTCTCATTGATTCGAAATGAAAAAGATGAAGTTATATAAAACGAAAGGATAGGGTGATATTATGAAGAAATCAAAGATAGGTTGGAGCTTAGTGTTAACTATTTCTATTGGTGCTCTTATTGGTTATGGTGCTTGGAGTCTTCAATTTGTAAAGCGTAATGAAACTTTTGCACTTAACTCTAATAATCAGGGGATGATGAATCTTCCATTTAACAGGGAAAGAGGGGAAAAGGATCAAAATTACCAAAATTTTGGTGGAATGATGAATGGATATAATGGTAACAATAGTGGGCGTAATAATTTTGGAGGAATGATGGGCGGAAGTGGATTTCAAAATGGAAACACAAATATTTCTTCCTTAGATGAAGAAACTGCAGATAAGCATATGGAGGATTCTTTAAAAAATGCCACAGTGGATAAAGAAAATAATACTATTTCATTTTCAGGTAAAGATATAACTATTGTATTATTAGCCGGACCTGAAATAGCGGATGGGAAATTTGTTATTGGTGGCTTAATTAATCCTAGCATACAAATTCCTAAAGATGCAAAGATTTCTTTAGAAATGATTAATGAAGATGAAGGGATGCCTCATGGGGTAGAAATTACAAATGAAACTCCACCTTACAATTATATGGCTATGATGGACGGTGGCATTTATCCTGATGCATTTATTACGCCAATTCCTGCTGCCACAGTGGGTAAGTATCCAACTGCAGTTACTACTTTTAATAGTATCCAAGAAGGAGATTTTTATTACATTTGTCAATATCCTAGTCATGCATCAAAAGGTATGTATGGAAAGTTTATAATTAAATAGATACTAAAATAACAATATACTAATATAAAGGAGGATTTTATTATGATGGGTTATGGAGTTGGTTATGGAGCAGGTAATTGGGGAATGTTTATGATGTTAATACCGATTATTCTTGTTGTAATTATTGTATATGCTATTTACAAATTAAAAGGGCATTCCAATAACAGCAGTCGCTACAATAATATAAGAGGTAACAGTGCCATGGATATTTTAAATGAGCGATTTGCTCGAGGCGAAATTACAGAAGAAGAATATAATCAAAAGAGAAGTATGATTTTAAAGGGATAAAATAAAGGATATTAAAAGAAAAGATGAATGGGAGGATATGACCTAATTTCCATTCATCTTTTTATTCTGTTTGAAATGTTATGGTGTTAATGATGTTAATGGTGAAATGTACAATAACATTGACAATATTAGTGGACAAGTTCTGTTTGCTAACACCACAGGGGTGCTTGTTAAGGAGGAACGACTGAACTTGATAGTGTAATCATGATTGGATGATGAAGTTTCTCGAAGTAAGAATAACAGTAAATTCGCTTTGCTCATAAATACTCGAGGGTGTGTACAAATTGTATTTAATCTAAAATTTTTTCAAGTTTAAATTGATACTAAAAATCAATTATATATAACAACAAAAGCTTATTTCATAGAGAAATCTATGGAGTAGGCTTTTATCTCATCCATTTAATCGCAAATTAGTATTTGATGACATAAATGTTATTCTATATAGAGGGAATTGGTAATTAATGTAGAAATATAGGTTTAGGATACATAAATAATTAAAAGAGTATATTTATGGATGATTTGAGACTATCAAATATGAAAAATAGTATCAATCAGTTAAAGGTGATATATAACAAGAACGAAGAGTTATTAAAGCAAACTGGAGAAAAGTTTAATATATTTTCAATACTTAGAAACAAAAACTGTTTCAGCTTTTGACAAGGGTCTGACCCCTTACACAGATTGGACGTGAAATGGACAAGCAGTGTTGCTAATTTCTAAGTATTTAAAGTATTCGTCTTCAGCTAAATTTTGAAAATTTTCTCTGAATTTTAAAATAGCATGTTTTTCTCCATTAACATGACAGCCACAGATTTTAGTGGAGGTGCATTGTTCTTTTTTAAAACGTTTTTTTTACTCAAGTATATCTTTTTTTCTCATGTGTAAACTCCTCAATTTATAGATAAACTTTACGTGAATTTATAGTTGAAGTGGTTTGTCTTTAGTATTTTTTATTTGTAGCAATAATTAATATACTATCATTGTTAATTATAGTATTTTTTTTGCATTAAATAAAGGGTTATATATTAATTAAAAAACTAACTGGGCTTGTAGAAAATACAGATGTTGCTAAATATTTAGAAAAAGTAACGGGTTTAAATCTTTAAGCATTTGTCTTTTATTATCTTAATATTTCTGAATAATAATGTAATAATAAAAAAACATACGCAAAAGAAGGGAAAATAAGTAACTACGCAGAATTTATAACTAGATAATGTATTAAAAGGAGTTTTATATGATAGTTTCTAAATGGTTTATATATTTCGCAATTGTGTTTATCCATATTCTTTTGATGTTAATTTGTATTCTTTTGCAAAAGAACTACCATCGAAAAAGGGTTGAAAAAGAGTTTAGGATGAAAAATGAAGAGGTTACAGCTATTTATGAAGAAATTACTGCATCAGATGAAGAATTAAAGCAAAAGATATATGAACTAACACAAAAACAACAAGCACTTTGGATAAGTGAAGAAAGATATAGAGTTGTTGCCGAATCCACTATGGACATAATTTGGGAAGGTGATTTGGTTAATAAAAAAAGGATTTTCTCGGAAAAACTTTATGAAATACTTGGTTATAAAGGCTGGGAAATGGAAGAATTCGATGCCTGGTTTAATATAGTTCATCCAGAGGATATTGAGTGGGTAAAAGAAGGTATAAAGCAGCAAATAGAAGAGAAAATCGTAGTGAAAGCTTTTGAATACAGAGTAAAGAGTAAAGCAGGAATCTATAAATGGGTACTGTCCAATACTAAGTGTGAGTTCGATGAAAATGGACGGGCTATGAAAATATTTGGAGCTTTTACGGATATTACTAAACTAAAAGAGCAACAACAAAAAACCAATTATATGGCATATTACGATGCGATAACTGCTCTTCCCAATAGAGCTATGTTTCGCGAAGTGGTATCAGAAGAAATTAAAAGCTGTAATGAGTATAGTGGTAAATTTGCATTGATTTCTATAGATTTAGATAACTTTAAGTTGGTCAATGATTCTTATGGCCATATGACAGGGGACAAGCTACTAAATGAGATCGGAAAGAGGCTAACTGAATTCCTAAATGAAAATATGACTGCGTTCAGGCTTGGAGGAGACGAATTCATTATTTTGGTTAAAGATATTGAGAGCACGAAAGAAATAGCAATATACTCTGAAAATTTACTGGAGTCATTAGCTAATCCTATTTCTATTGGTGGAAATATGTTTCATATTACTCATAGTAGTGGCATTGCTATTTATCCTGAGAATGGAATAAGTTTTAATGAACTTCTTAAAAATGCTGATACAGCTATGTACAAATCTAAAGAGTATGGAAAAGCACATATACCTTTTATAGGCTTTCAATGGGAGATGCTGCAATAGAAAAGATTAGAATGCAAGAGGATCTAGAAAGAGCTTTAAAGAACAATGAATTTGTGTTGTACTATCAGCCCATAGTTGATGTTGTATTAGGAGAAGTTAAGGGTTTTGAGGCTTTAATTCGATGGATGCATCCGCAAAAGGGACTTGTTTTTCCAGATAAGTTTATAGGCGAGGCTGAAGAGAGTGGTCAAATTATACAAATGGGTAAATGGGTAATTATTAATGCCTGTCAATATGCAAAACGGGTTTATGATAGTGGAGCAACAAATTTTTATGTTTCAGTAAATGTTTCTGCTCTTCAACTAGTACAGAAGGATTTTACAGACTTTGTTCTAAGCGCCCTTAAAAAAGTAGGACTTCCGCCGGAATTACTATTAATAGAAGTAACCGAAACAGCATTAATGGAATCCATGGATTTGGTTATTAAAAAGTTGAATATTCTAAAAGATAATAACATTAGGATAGCATTAGATGATTTTGGATGTGGATACTCCTCTCTTACATATTTGAAAGTACTGCCGATTGATGTAGTGAAAATAGATAGATCATTTATTTCTGATATAAAGTTAGAAGATGATGTGACAAGCATGACTGGAACTATAATTATACTAGCGAAGAAGCTAGGGCTAACAGTTATAGGAGAAGGGGTTGAAACAAAGGAGCAATTAGATTATTTAAAGAAACATGGCTGTGATATGTTTCAGGGATATCTTGTATCTAAACCAATTCCAGAAGTAGAAATAAATAAGTTGCTTAAAATAATATAGTTGATATATTTACCATTGAAATTACTAAAGGAAGTTCACTTTGTGAACTCGCTTTTATAAGTGTGCCAGGCGTCTTTGTTAAATTCAGATACTTTTTATGGTTAGGTATTCTTATTTTTTCATTTTTCTATTTACTAAGTTCAGGCACAACATTTGGGGGAGTCTCACCAAGAACTGCTTTAATAAGGTTTTCTGCAGCTACCATGCACATATCAAGGCGCGTTTTTTTAGTAGCAGTACCTGTATGTGGTAGAGTAACTACATTAGGCATTTTAAGTAGAGGGTTATCTAAATCAATTGGTTCTATTTCATACACATCAAGTCCTGCTGCATATATTTTATTATTTTCAAGTGATTCTATTAAAGCCTTCTCATTAACCATCTTTCCTCTTGATGCATTTATAAATATGGCTGTATTTTTCATCTTATTAAATTCTTCAGTATCTATTAGGTGATAGGTATCCTTTGTAAGAGGAACCATAACTACGATGAAGTCAGATTTTCGTAAAAGAGAATCAAAGTCACAATACTTTACTCCTAGCCTCTCCTGAGCCTCCTGTTTTCTGTTTCTATTATAATATAATACTTCCATATCAAATCCAAACTTAAAAGTATCTTCAAATCTCTTTAAATAAAATGAAGATTAAAGATATTAATAATAATGTATTAGTGGTAGATGGAGCTAACGGTAATCTTACTGCTGGGGCCGTTAAAAAATTTCAGGAGATAGTAGGAATTGCTGCTGACGGTGTATATGGTCCAGTAAGCTTAAGTGCTATAGAAATCATTAGCAACAAAAACTGTTTCAGCTTTTGACAAGGGTCTGACCCCATAGCCGCCAACCTAAGACAACTCAATATTTGACCTAGGTCTATTTTAAATATACTTAGCTTGCTGGGAATTATATTGAACCAAAATAATGAGTATATACTTATATTGTTAAAAAATAGCTATATTTGAATACACTAAATAATCATGCACTTTTAATTGCATGATTATTTAAATTATATAAGAATTTTACAGTATTATATTGCTATATTCTCCAATTCAATTTCATATATTTTTAACCCTTTTATTATTGAATATGTACATTTACTGCCCTTTTTTGTAGATTTT
>NZ_JAENWM010000143.1 GCF_016650035.1 Clostridium sp. | reverse complement strand
GTTGTTACTCAAGCTCATTACATACTATTTAGTCTTACGACTAAAATTTACTTCTTTTTACTAAAGTAATTAACTGGTTTAGCAAAATATTATTTTGCTATTCTTTACCTATTTCTCTGTTTAATTTTCAAAGACCAATTTAATTTGTCATCATGTGACGACTTCTACTACTTTACCAGTTGTTTAATCATTTGTCAACAGTTTTTTATTCTTTTTAATTGAATTCTCTGCTAACATGATTTTTTTATCGCTGCTAAACTGCAACTACATTTATTATTTTACCATAATAGTTTTTAAATATTTATATTTACACCATACTTACGAAGATATAAGCGTAAATTAATCTTGTTTCCTTGCTTATTCTACATTTTTCTCGTATTGATACACTAGGCATGGTATACATAACTATTTATACAAACCGAGCCTAAATGCTTGATTTTAACCTTTAACCTTATAAAAAACCATGTGATCTCTCCATGACCCATTTATATATAAATATTCTTCACTTATTCCAAGTTCTTTAAATCCACAGCTTCTTAGGACTCTTTGTGATTTTTCATTATCTATTAAAGTAGTTGCTTCTATTCTGTGTAACTCCAATTCCTCAAATGCATATTCCAATACAAGTTTAACTGCTTCTTTCATATATCCATTGCCTTGTTCTTTTTCATCTATAGAATAACCTATAAAAGCACTTTTAAAAACACCCATAACAATATTAGATATTCTTATTTTCCCAATAAATTTACTGTCTTTATATATACCAAAATTAATACCATTACCATTTAAAAACTGCTTATAACTCTCTCTTAAATTATGCTTTTGGTTATCTAAAGTGTAAAAACTTTCATCTCTAGAAGGTTCAAAACGCCTTAAAAATTCTCTGTTTCTTAATTGAAAATCTAACACCTCTTCTGCATCACCTTGAGTTAATGCCTGAATTTTAATGTTTCTACCTTTAATCGAAAGGTCCCTTTTTATTGAATTTCTATTAAAAACTAATGAATTTATACCAAATATAATTTCTGATTTAAATTCAGACTTAATTACTATACTATTTGTAATAACACCTTCTAACTCAAATCCTAAATCAGTAAAAGCTCTTATATTTATATTTTCATGAGCTATTACATTTACTTTATTTATCCCCATATTTTTAACCAAAATATTAAGTATAAGATTTAAAGCGTCTTTTAGATACTCATAACTTTCATTAGTATATTTATGGAATTTCAATCTAAACATACAAAACTTATTTTGTTTATCTAATTCCACTATAAATATTCTTCCTAGTATAATATAAAAATTATCTTTTATTACATACTCTCTTTCGTTTCCCTTTACAGCTTCTAAGTTCACATATTTACCCTTATTCATTACAAACCCCTTTTTCAACACTAAAATCTTTTGTTGTATTTATATAGATAAGATATATAAATGTAATTGATAATATTAAACTTATTGGAATCATATAAAATGCAAAATAAGTACCTATTATATCGTTTAGTCTACCTAATACCAAGTTAAGCAACATATTAACTAAAGAAGTTAATGTAACTATTAACCCTGTTATATAAGAAATATTCTGCTTAAATACCTTGCTTATTGTAAGTACAATAGTTGGAAAGGTAATTGCAAAAAAGAAACCAGAAATAGATATTATTATAAGACCATCTTGTCCAATGATGAGTCCAAAGGTAAACAAACACACTGCAGTTATTAAAGATGCCATAGTTGTTTTTAAGTAATCTAGTTTTTCAACTACAAATCCTCCAACTAACCTTCCTATACTAAATACAATTAAGAACATGACACTATAAAACGCACTCTTACTACTATTATAGTTATAGTTATCTTTTATATGATTCACGAACCAGCTTATCGTAGCTATCTCAGCAAATACATAAAATCCTAATGCAAACACATAGAAATAAACTATTTTATTTCTTAAAATCTCTAATACATTTATTTTGTTTTTTTCATTGTATTTATGAGTTTGAGGAATTTTTATAAAAACAGATATAATGAGTAGAATTAAAAACAAGATTGATATCCCTAAGTATATATTTCTCCAAGTATAACCCTTGGATATTAATATTCCACCTATTGCTTGACCAGATGCTCCACCCACACCGTAACAAAAATGAATTAGATTCATAAGAATAGCTTGATAACTTAGGATTAGTACTGGCACTAATGTATTTATAGCTATACTTGTGAGTGCTAACCCCATACTCATAATAAAAACACCTATTAAAAAAGTGGTATAGCCCTTTACTCCTGACAACAATACCAGTGATAGAAACATAAAGCTAAGACCTAATATAATAACCCTTTTTTGTCCTATTTTCTCGCAAAGTATTCCTCCAATATAGGAAAACAATACATATGCTAAAGAACCAATAAAGAGCATTATACCTATCCCAGTATTGTCTATGTTAAAATCCGATTTGAAAAATGGTATAAATATTCCTCTAGTGTTTTCAGCCATAGCATTTAGTGCCATAGCAATAAATATAAAAATTATAGCTATAACATTACTCTTATTTTTCAATTAATTTCCCCCTTATTCTTCTACGGGTTAGATATCCTTTATTAAATCCTTAACCACTTCTCCACCAATTATCATACCTGCTACTGGAGGGACAAACGATATACTCCCTGGAATTTGCCTTTTCATAGCACATTTTTTTGAACCTCCGGTGCATACGCAACCTTCTTTACATGTTATAACTTCATCTAGTGGCTTAATAGGAGTTTCTTCTGAATAAACTACCTTAAGACTTTCAACATTTCTCTGTCGAAGTTCATGTCTCATAACCTTCGCAAGTGGACACATTTTCGTATCATAAATATCAGCGACTTTAAATAAAGTTGGATCCAATTTATTACCTGTACCTAAACAGCATATAATACGTATATTATGTTCTCTGCAGAATTCTACTAGCGCTATTTTTGAAGTTACCGTATCAATAGCATCTACTACATAATCCGTATCTTCAGTAATTATATCTTCCATATTGTCTTCAGTTACGAATGTTTCATGAGTGGTAACCTCACATTCAGGATTTATGTCGAGTATTCTATCCTTCATTACTAAAACCTTACTTTTACCTATAGTTTTACGGGTAGCATGTATTTGTCTATTTAAATTTGTTAAACAAATTGTATCGTCATCTATTAATACCAATTTACCAACACCGGCTCTTACAAGTGCTTCAACTGTGTAACTACCAACTCCACCAATTCCGAAGACTATTACTTTACTTTCTTTTAATTTATTTAAACTATCCACACCTATAAGTAATTCTGTTCTTGACAATGAATGTTGTGCCATATTTTTTATCTCCCTTGCTACCTATATTAATTAAATCAAATTATTTATAATTTTATTATACCCTATAAATTTAAAAAGGCCACGCATATGCGTGGCTTTTCTTCCTACTTCTACATTTCTATTTTTTCATGTCATTAAATTATAGTTTGTGAACAAATATTCCACTTTGTAATTTTGGTTCAAACCAAGTTGATTTAGGTGGCATTGTTTTCCCTGCATTTGCTATATCCATCAAATCGTCCATAGTTGTAGCACACATAGAAAACGCAACACTCATGCCTTCATTAACTCTTCTTTCAAGTTCTCCAAGTCCTCTTATTCCACCAATGAAATCAATTCTTGAATTTGTTCTTGGGTCGTCAATTCCTAGAACTGGCTCTAGTAGATTTTTTTGAAGTATTGATACGTCTAATCTTTCAACAGGATCATTCATATCAAAAGTCCCAACTTTAGCTTCAAGTTTATACCATTTACCATCTAAGAACATTCCGTAAGTTCTTTGCACTTCTGGCTTAAATTGACCTTCCCCTGTATATAGAGTTATATCAAATTTTTCAGCTGCTTTATTCATAAATTCTTCTGTGGTGTTTCCGTTTAAATCTGCAACAACTCTATTATAATCCATTACATATAAATCATTGTCAGGGAATATAACTGATAAGAAGAAATTGAATTCCTCATTACCTTTGTATGATGGGTTTTCTTGTCTTCTTTTTAGTCCAACTTTAACAGCTGAAGCCGATCTATGATGACCATCAGCTATGTATAAATAATCTGTTTCAGCAAATATAGCTGATAACTTATTTATAACTTCTTCTTCATCTATAACCCAAATAATTTGAGATACACCATCTTCTGATTTAAAATCATATACTGCTTTTTTTGTTTCTGTCCAATTTTTTACTATAGCGTCTATTTCATCTTTATGTCTATATGTTAAGAATATTGGTCCAGTATTAGCATTTGTGTAATCGACATGATTAAATCTATCAAGCTCTTTATCAGCTCTTGTTAACTCATGTTTTTTAATTACATCATTTATATAATCATCAATTGAAGCACAAGCAACTATACCCGTTTGAGGTCTTCCATTCATTATTTGTCTGTAAATGTACAAACAAGGTTTTTCATCTTGCATATATACTTTATCACTAATCATTTTTTGAAGATTCTCCCTAGCTTTAAGATAAACCTTCTCACTGTGGAGGTCTATTCCAGGTTCTAAATCTACTTCTGGTTTATCAACATGTAAAAATGAATAAGGTTTACCTTTTACCATTTCTCTAGCTTCTTCACTGTTCATAACATCATAAGGAAGCGCTGATACTTTCTCTACTAAATCTAACTGTGGTCTGTATGTTTTAAAAGGTCTTACTACTGCCATTGTTATTCCTCCCTTAATATAATAATTTCATAAGTTTACTTAAAAAAATCGTAAATAATGTTTGTTATTTCAGTACCTATTCTTGTCTGAGCTTCCGCAGTTGCAGCTCCAATATGTGGTGTTACAGAAACTTTTGGATGATTAACTAAAGCTTCATTTTTAGTTGGTTCTTCAACATAAACATCTACTCCAGCTCCTGCTAATTTTCCATTATCTAAAGCATCTACTAACGCAACTTCATCAACTACCCCACCTCTAGCACAATTTATTAGGAATGCTCCATCTTTCATCATAGCTAACTCTTCTTTACCTATAGTAGCTCCTTTTTCTTTTAAAAATGGTATGTGTAATGACACATAGTCAGATTTTTTTAAAACATCATTTAATTCAAAGAATTCATATTCGTCACAATCCTTAGCTTTTCCTATTATATCTGTATATATAACTGTCATACCAAGCGCAGATGCTTTTTTAGCGAGGTGTCTTGATATTTTTCCAAATCCAATTAACCCCAAAGTTTTTCCATCAATTTCTACACCTTCATATTTTTTCTTATCCCATTTTCCTTGTCGCATAGTTACATTGGAAATATTAATGAATCTTGATACTGCAAACATATGAGCAAGAGCAAGTTCAGCTACAGATGCACTACTTGCATTGGGAGTGTTAGAAACTTTTATTCCTTTTTCCATAGCGTAGGCTACATCTATGTTATCTACGCCAACTCCACCACGTATTATAAGTTTTAATCTTCCAGTCTCTGCTGCTTTGTCAATTATTGGTTGTCTAATCTTTGTAGCAGATCTAACAACAACCACATCAAACTCTTGTAACATTTCACCTAAAATTTCAGGTTCATAAAACTTCTCAACAACTTCATAATCTTTAGATTTTAAATCTTCTATAGCATTTTTCTCCATACCATCAGTAACTAATATTCTCATCATAATAATCCTCCTATTTATATAAATCACATATATTAAAATATTTTTAATTACTTGTAAAAGCTAAATTAAGAAGAACAAAATCTCCCTACGGTCGAGTATTAAAGTGATGCTCCATTAAATAGTGTAGCATCACCTCTTAATTATCATATCTGAACCACATTCAATACATAAAGCAATAGGACTACCACTCTTCTTGTCAAATTCTTCTGG
>NZ_JAENWM010000037.1 GCF_016650035.1 Clostridium sp. | reverse complement strand
CAAGTCGTTAGGAGCTTTTGTCATAGAAATAATGTGCTTATCAAAAAAGCAATTAATAACTAGATAATTATTAGTATTATAGTTATAATTTGACTTAGGAATGCAGTTATATAAAGCTATATTTTGACGCACTACACTATAATTAGAAGTTCAAAAAATTAAAGTTATAGGAAAATGGTTATATGACGTCCTAGTATAAAGGCACGACATACTATTTTTTTAAAGGATTAGTAAACTAAATAAAAACTAAGGAGGACTATTATATGAAATGTCCATATTGTGATAAGGAGATGTTAAAAGGCGACATCTACGGAAGTAGAGTAGAATTAAAGTGGGTAGAAAAAGATGCACATAAGGGCATAATACATGCTTTAACTAGGAGTGGGTGTCCTAAAATAGAAACTTACAAATGTATCTTTTGCAATAAGTTCATAAGTGACATTCCTGTTGATGGGCTTTAATAGTACGAATAGTTCGCACTTTTCTATACAAATTTATAGTTGCTGATATTCATGTCTAAAATAGAGGATTTACTGCAAATTAAAGTGTCCTCTAACAATTACTCTTATACTGAGTGAGTCTATAATATGAGGTCGCCAAAAGGGGGATACGTCATCCTAGTAAAATCCAGGAGGGAGTTAACAAAAACGACTTGGATTAAACAATTGTGGAGTCACATTGTTTGATAAAGAGGGAGCGGAAGTTATATTAAAAATAACAAAAGCATGGGCTGATTTATTTTCAAATGGTCCATCTACTTTAAACCTTACTGGCCCATATAGCTGGAACGCAGCTTATGGTGTAACACATGGCAATTATGCGAGAATTGATATAAATCGAGATGAACTTGTTAAGAAATTTAGAAAGCTACAATTATTTTCAGAAAAAGTTATATCTAACAAATATTTTATACTTCATCATGGTATGTAAATATCATAATATTTTCGTAGCTATAGACAATTTACCTAAATATTGAATAATGAAGTCGATTTGCAGTTTTCTAAACGGACGATACAAACAACTGTTAGATTTACTAAAGTAATGGAGTGATTCTGTGTTTTTTATATATTCTTCAGCTTCCCATTATTCTTACAACTAGAAGTTGGAAAAATGAATATTTAATTGATAATTTTAAGGAATATAAGAGATATTATAAAATCATATTTTATGAAAATGCCTCTCTGCTAAAGAATAAGGTCGAGATGTCGAACTTTTTAAAAACCCCCATCTGGAGTTCAGAGTGGTCTTTATTTTGGTTCAATATAACCTTTTTTATGTGGAATGATTTTTTGTTTGAAATTCTTATATTTAACACCAGAAGGTCATTTTCATAAGTATGGTTAAAATATATTCTACTTTAGAAATTTAAACTGATAAAATCCCATAGCTATATCTCTTAGATTAACAAGTAAAGTAATCCAAATAGCTATTTGCAATATTGTAATTATATTGATCTTTCTATTATTTTTTATTGTTACTTCATTTTTGGGTTTATTAATGGTGAATTTATAAACAAAATCAGGAAAATATTTTTCGAATAAATTCAATAAACTCAAACCTAAAAAAGTACCTAAAGTATTCAAAATAAGATCATTAATGTCTGAAGATCTAACTATAAAAATCTGAATAATTTCAATACCAAGCGATATACCAATGCCTACTAAAACTATATGTTTTATCTTTTTTTCTTTTCGAGAGAGTAATGCAGCACAAAATCCAAAGGGCATAAATATAAAAATATTTCCGAAAATATTTATAAACCCATGTACTCCAAATTCTATCATTCCTTTGAATGGAATAAAGTTTATATTTTTTATTGATTCATTAATATGTTGGGCAATATACTGTATATCAAAAAAATTTATACTTGTACCAAATGTTACTATTCCTATAAGGATTAATGAGTACATTAATGAAATAACCCCTACTTCTTTATAACTTGTTGTTTTAATCCCTAAATACTGACGTTTTTTTATTTCTAAAATTCTATGTATTATTACAAATGGTATTGAAATAATAAAAAATGGTGTTATCAAAATTAAATTACGAGTAATATACATCATTTATGAACCCCTCCTACCCACCTTAAATTTATATATATTTATATACTTTCTTACTTAAAAATTGTATCATAATTTTCCGTTATTTAAAACTTGTTTAAAATATGGTGATATACCCTTTTTTTTATGTGAGAGTTCGTGTTTAATGTAATAGGCGAACTTTAGCTATATTACTACGTTTGAAAAGTGACAACACTAAACTTACATGAAAAGCGAACTTTTGGTTGATAAAACGCGAACTTATCAAGTTCTTTTTTAGGCTTTCTTAACTGAGCGGTATTTTTTTATTCAAACAACTATTGAATAGGCAATTTAAATATGGAGATGCGGAAGTTTATAGAAACTTTTTGATATCAAAATTTAATTAATTGTTATATAGATAAAGGTAAATTAATTTTGCACCTTTTTTTGCCCCTTATAGTTTAAAACAAATAGGTATTACCTAAACTTAGTTAAAAAGTAAAAAGGCTATTTATAAGGGTTCGGAGGTTATCTAAACTTAATAAAAACGGCTTCTTCCGAATCTGAAGTTCGTGGGTTCGACTTATGTACGACGCACCATAGAAACCTAGTAACCGTTACTTCCTTTTGGGTATATTAATAGAATACAGCTCCATAATTTTCTCTAATAAGCCAATATAATTTTATACATTTTAAAGTATTACAAATAGAGAGCAAAGTTAAAAATTTTAGTAAGTTATAAATAAGTTTAATCTAGTTGTTGCAAATATTGTTGCAAACTAATAAAAAAGACTGCATCACATAGCTCTTAAACTAAGTGATACAGTCTTTCCTTAATATACATGGTGCCGGAGGCGGGAATCGAACCCGCACGGTATTGCTACCACTGGATTTTGAGTCCAGCGCGTCTGCCAGTTCCACCACTTCGGCATGTCTGACAAAATTTATTTTACCATATATTAATAATTAATGCAATAGATATAGTATATTTCGTATATAAAGTTTGTTCTCAAAAAATTTGCTAGTTTTTAGCTCATACCATTGTTATATCACAGCATAAACTGTTATAATTGTTTAGTGATAAGGCAAAACTAAAGTAAAAGTAGAATTGCTAATATAGTGAATATAATTAATTGTGAAGTTGAAATTATTATTGATATAATATATTAAGTTGTAAAACTAGTAGAAAGAAGGGATTTACCATGTCTAAGGAAAGATTATTAATTTTGGATGGGCACAGTCTTATGTATAGAGCTTTTTATGCATTACCAGCCCTAACAAATTCAGATGGAATATATACTAATGCGGTTTATGGCTTTACGGGTATGCTTTTAAAGATGAAAGAGGAGTTTAAGCCAGATTATATCGTTACAACTTTTGATAGGAAGGCACCTACTTTTCGTCATGAAGAGTATAAGGACTATAAGGCGGGCCGAAAGAAAATGCCTGATGAGCTTAAAGGACAGTTTTCAATAGTTCGCGATCTTTTAGAGAAAATGGCTATAGATATTTTTGAGTTAGATGGATATGAAGCGGATGATTTAATAGGAACGTTATCTGTATTTGCAGAAGAACAAGGACTTGAAGTGTTTATAGTAACAGGAGATAGAGATGCACTTCAGCTTGCAACAGATAATGTTAAAATTGTAATAAACAAAAAAGGAATGTCTGAAAAAGAAATTTATGATAGAAAACGCATGATAGAGGACTACGGCGTAACCCCTACGGAATTTATAGACGTAAAGGGACTAATGGGGGATGCTTCGGATAATATACCAGGTGTACCAGGAATTGGTGAAAAAACGGCTTATAAGCTTATTAAAGAGTATAAGAGTATAGAAAATCTTCTAATGAATATTGATAAGCTTAGTGGTAAAAAACTTATAGAAAATTTAACAACTTATAGTGAACAGGCTATTTTCAGTAAGAAGTTAGCAACTATTATTACTTGCGTGCCTATGGAAATGGATTTAGAATCAATTAAATCAAAAGACAAATATGATGTTCGTGCTGTAAAAGATTTATTCTATAAATTACAATTTAAATCACTAATAGCTAAAATACCAGATGATGAGGATTCAATTGAGGAAGTTTTTTCTGCGGAGTTTAAAGTGGTGGATAAACTAGAAGCTTTTCTAGAACTTGTGGATAAAATTAAAGATACTGTTTATATAATATTTGAGATTAAAGACGCCAATGTGTTTTCTAAAATTAGCGTAAACAACATATACATTAATTATAATGAAGAAAATTATTGCATTGTGATCCAGGAGTTATTTAGTGAGGATAAAGAAAAAACTATAAGTTATTTAAAAATTATTCTTGAGAATAACGATATTAAAAAGGTGTGCCATTCCATTAAAAATACTTATACTGCTCTTAATAAAGAGGGTATTGTACTACGTGGAGTGAAATTCGATACTGAACTTGCAGCTTATTTGTTGGATTCAGCTAAAAGCGAGTACAGTTTAGAAACACTTATTGAGACTAACCTTAGAATTACTATCTCCGGGGAAGGCAATGAAAAGGGGATTAATAAAGTAGCGCTTTTAAAAAGGATTTATGATATATTAGAAAAGAAGATTGAAGAGTATGATATGGGAGAACTTCTATACACGGTAGAGCAACCACTAACCGAGGCTATATCATATATGGAAGCAGAAGGTTTTAAAATAGACAAGGATAAACTATCAGAATTAGGTAAAAAATTTGCCATAGATATAAATGAAATGGAAAGCACTATTTATGAACTATCTGGGGAAGAATTTAATATCAAATCTCCAAAACAACTAGGTAAAATATTATTTGAGAAATTAGATTTACCTGTTATAAAGAAAACAAAAACAGGATATTCAACTAATGCAGAGGTATTAGAGGCCTTAGCAGATAAACATCCTATTATTAAAGAAATCACTCGCTATAGAGGACTTACAAAGATTTTTTCTACTTACATAGAGGGTCTACAAGCAGTAATTGACACAGATTCTAGAGTGCATTCGAACTTTACTCAAACAGTTACAACAACTGGAAGACTGTCAAGTACTGAGCCTAATTTGCAAAACATTCCAATAAGAAATGAAATGGGTAGAGCAATAAGACGTGTGTTCATACCTCATAATGATCAGTGTGTTATTTTATCGGCGGATTATTCACAAATAGAGCTTAGGGTCCTTGCTCATATAGCCAGTGATGAAAATTTAACACAGGCTTTTATTAAACATGAGGATATTCATACAAAAACTGCCTCTGAGGTATTTAATGTGCCTATAGAAGAGGTTACATCCCAAATGAGAAGTAATGCTAAAGCTGTAAACTTTGGCATAGTATATGGTATTGGAGAATTTAGTTTAGCTAAGGATATAAATGTATCTAGAAAAGAAGCTAAAACCTATATAGAAACTTATTTTTCAAGATATCCAAATGTTAAAAAATATATGGAAGATATAGTAGTTGAAGCTGAGAAAAACAGTAGTGTTACTACAATTTTGAATAGAAGAAGATTTATATTTGAAATAAATTCTTCCAATAAAATTGTACAGTCTTTTGGAAAAAGACTTGCCATGAATACTCCTATTCAGGGTAGTGCGGCAGATATTATTAAACTGGCCATGGTGAATGTATTTCATAAATTAAAAGAAGAAGGATTAAAGAGTACACTAATTCTTCAAGTACACGATGAATTAATATTAAATGTGTATAAGGATGAGCTAAAACAGGTTGAGGATTTAGTAAAGCAGCAGATGGAAAATGTTATTAAACTTTCAGTTCCTCTAGAAGTAGAAATAAGCATAGGAGAAACTTGGTATGAGGCTAAGTAATTAAAAAATGGGGGTGGAAAATGCTAAAGGTTGGAATAACAGGTGGGATAGGTAGTGGAAAGAGCACTGTAACTAATATGATAAGAAATAAATGCTTTCCCATTGTTGATGCAGATATTGTAGCTAAAGAGGTTTTTATACTATACCCTGAGGTGCTTAGTCAAATTAAAGAGGAATTTGGGTATGAGTTTTTTAGCGAAAATGATAAACTTATGCGTAAAGAGTTTGGAAATTATATATTTAAGAGTGAAAAGCGAAGAAAAAAACTTGAAAATATAATGATGCCTTATATATTAAGTGAGATACATCTAAGGGTAAAGAAATACGAAGAAAATAATTGTGAATTGTGTTTTTTAGATGCACCTACTTTAATAGAAAATAACTTACATACTATTATGGACAAAACTATATTAGTGTGGGCAAGTAGGGAAGTTCAAATTCAAAGGGTTATGAGTAGAGATACTTTAAAAATAGATCAAGTAATAGATAGAATTAGAGCTCAAATGCCAATAGATGAAAAGAAGAAGTTTGCGGATTTTATTATTGATAATGAAGGAAGTCTTGAAAACACAAAGTTACAAGTAGATTTTATTATTACGAAGCTAGAAAGGTTAAATGTGAAAAGTTATGAAATTTAAAAAAGTTATAAAATTTTTATTCTTAATTTTCTTTATAGTTATATTGCTTAATATAAAAAGTATTTTTAAACATTTTTACTCAGTAAAATATGAAAACTATATAATAGTCTATTCACAAAGGTATGATGTAGACCCTCATTTAGCTGCAGCTGTGATTAGAACGGAAAGTGATTTTAAGAAGGATGCTGTTTCTCCTAGAGGTGCTTATGGACTTATGCAGATAATGCCTGAATCGGCAGTTTGGATTGCTGAGAGCATGAAATTAAAGGATTTTAATATGGAAAAATTAAATGACCCTGAAATTAATATTGCTATGGGATGTTGGTATTTAAATAATTTAAACAAAGAATTTGATGGTAATATCGATTTGGTTTTGGCAGCTTATAATGGTGGACGTGGAAATGTGCAAAAGTGGCTTAAGGATAGTGAATACTCAAAAGATGGGGTGACAATAGACAACATACCATTTGAAGAAACAGATAAATATGTGAAAAAGGTAAAAACGAATTATAATATTTATTTAAAGCTATATGATGATAAACTTCAGTAAATTGGATAAAAATTATTGACAGTTCACATAAAACTGATATATAATAAATCTTGTAGTTGTAAGGGCATATGACTATGAGATTAATTATCCTTTAGGTAAGTAACATTTGCGAGAGTGGCGGAATGGCAGACGCGCATGTTTAAGGGACATGTGGGAGACCGTACGGGTTCAAGTCCCGTCTTTCGCACCAAATATTTATATTATTAGAATGTTAAGAGTAGAAGTAGAAATACTTCTATTTTTTTTTGTTTTTAAAAAAAAACAGAAGAATCTATAAATAGTGAATTTTTAAAAGAAATTCGGGAAAACTAACATCTGAGAGAGGTGTTGTTTATGAAAAATAAAAAAAATAAACCTAATATAAAACAGATAAAATCATATGAAGAAAAAGGAAATAATCCGGTTACAATGAACGGTGATAGTAACATGAGAAAACCAGTAAGGGGATTAAAATAGAAGAGCTAAATAAATAGTGTTAAATAAAGTGGGTGTAATTACATCCACTTTATTTTTTTGTAAAATTATTATAAAAGTTAGTATCAAAACAGTGATTTCAGCATAAATTGGTAATGTATTAGTAATATGGTAAATAAGGAGGAAAATGATGAAGGTAGATTACAGAAATATTGAGGATATAGAGGATAAAGAAGATTATGAAATGGTCCCACTAGAATCTATGATGCAGGGATTTGATCAAATGGGTATGGACCCATGGATGGGAATGGGACAATTTAATAACGAGGGTATGTTTATGAATGGTTCGAGTCCGATGGGCATGCCATATGAAGATGTAGATATGAGTGGTTATGAGGATTATGGATTAAGTGAACAAAACATGTATGGAGATAGAAAACCTTATGACCAGGGATATAATCAGTATAATCCTAAACACAATGACGTTGATTCCATTGTAAGAAAGATTGAGAGATATAATCCTGGAATATTTAGAATGCTTACTAGGTGTGGAATACCTTATACAAGAGCTGTGGGGTTAGTTAGAAGAATTGTTAGGCTTACATTTATGTATAGAGATGATTAAATCCTGATAGGTAGTATTTAACATAAAATCATAAAATCAATTAATTATAAAATAATCCTGTAAAAATTTATAGGATTATTTTTTATTATGTTTTAATAATTTAAAATTGAATTTTAATAATATAACTTTTTTATTGAAGGAAATTTGAAAGTAACGTAGAATTTAATTATTCAAGACATGTAAAATCGAAGAGGTGTAATATGTTTAATATAGATATTGTGTCCCATGATGTTAGCATCGTTAATGTAGAAAAGGAAGATATCTTCAAAATTGAAAAATGGATTAATAATCAACGAGTTCTTAACATAGCTGCTAAGAAGAATTACGGTATTGTGGAATTCTATGAAAGATATTTAGAGTATTACGTCAGCGAGGGTGAGTATTTTCTTAAAGTTTTATTTGGAAGTGAACTTATAGGTATTATAAAAGGTAGAATAGAATTTAAAAACCCAAATGAAGTCTGGATTATGTGTTATTTATTAGAATATGAATTATATAGTACGGATATTGCTACATCAATTATTAATAAGTTTTTAACACATTTATATGAAAATTATGGAATGCGCAATTTTTATACTTTTGTTTCGGTTAACAATAAAGAGATGCTGGAATTATGGGAAAATAATGATTTTGAGATAAGTAGAGTAACAAATAATTTTTTAGAAGTAGATGGTAAAGATAAGGATATTTTAATTTTGAAAAAAACGATCCGATAGGAATAATATATTTTCTTTTCTTATTCTAAAATCAACTTTTAATTAATAATATTTTAAATAAGGCAGGTGAAAAAAAGAAAGCCTTAAGATATATAAGTTAGGGGATGTTTAAGTGAGATATACTAGATATAATTATAAACCACCTAGGAAAAGTAGTAATTTTATGATCGGAATTATCTTAACAGTAATAATAGCTATTGCTCTAGGTACGCTTATTTCAAAAGTATTACCCAAAAATACTAGTGGCAATAGTGTTGCTGATGATAAAACTAAAATAAATTCAGAAAATAAGGTAACCCCAAATAAAGAGGGCACAGATGCTACAAAGGTTAATTCTGAAATAAGTAATAGTGATTATATAGCAATACAATGTGGTGCTTTTGGAGATATGGAAAAAGCTTTAGATTTGAAAAATAGTTTGATGAGGTTTGGTACACCATTTATTGTTGAAGAAGATAAAGTTAATAAAGTATTGTTTGGTATTTATCCAACTGATTCTATTGATAGTATTACAAAGGTACTTACAGAAAACAAAATAGATTATTTTAAAGTTAAACTGGGACTTACTGCAAAGGATTCAACAAGTGCACAAACTAATGAAATGGTAAGTGCAAACATTAGAATATTAAATAAGGTCTCAGAAAAAGATACTAGTGGATATACGACTGAGGAACTTAAAAAATGGCTCCTTTCTTTAGAGGGTGCTGATGAAAAAAGTGAAAATTATAAGGATATGACTGTAATAAAAGCATATTTAACTGCCTTGCCTGAGGAGATTAAAAAGGAAAAAACGGAGGAAGGGTATATATATATTTATAAATTTATTAAAAAATTACTTACAGTCTAGATAAAACACAAATGGATTATTTTAATTCATTTGTGTTTTTTTAGTCTTATTTATTGATAAATACCTTCTATATTAACGAAGTGTAATTATAAACATTTCTTGAATAATGGTTTATACACTTGTTTATAGTCCTATTCAATGTTAAAATGTATAAGATATATAAGTAAAGTGGGGGATGTAATTTGAAAAGTTCAGAAAAGAAAAATTCATATTTTATTTTTTTTATGCTGATAGGGGCTATTTGTGGAAGTTTAATAGGTGAACTATTGGGCGAGAATATAAATGCACTGGGTTTTTTGGAGAATACATATACCATAGGAATGAGTACGCCAATGCTTATAGATCTTAAAGTGTTATCAGTAACTTTCGGTTTGAATTTTAATGTTAACATTATGTCTATTATAGGCATCGTTTTGGCAATAATACTATATAAAAAATATTAGGAGTGATGTAGTGAATATTATTTTAGCTTCTGCGTCAGAACGTAGAGCGGAACTTTTAAAAAAAATAACAAGTAATTTCAAGATAAAAGCAAGTGAATTTGAGGAAAGCGACATACCTTTTTCAGGTAGTTGTGGAGACTATGTTATGGCACTTGCAAGAGGAAAGGCTATGGATATAACAAGCTCTGTGAAAAAACCAGCTGCTATAATAGGGTGTGATACTGTAGTTTACTTTAAGGGTGAAGTGCTCGGAAAGCCTAAAGATAGTGAGGAAGCTTTTAAAATGCTCACTGCTTTAAGTGGCAATATACACGAGGTATATTCAGGAATTGCAGTAATAAATACTGAAACTCAAGAGATTTCTACTGAGTATGTTTGTACACAAGTTAAATTTTCAAAACTAACTGAGCAAGAAATAAACAATTACATAGAAACAGAAGAGCCTTTTGATAAAGCCGGAGCTTACGGAATACAAGGAGCAGCATCTTTATTTGTTGAAGAGATAAAGGGTTGTTATTATAATGTGGTGGGGTTACCGGTAAATAAATTGTACTATATGTTAAGGGAGATGGGGGTCAATCTATAAAGGAGTTGTTTTATGGGTATGACTTATAAAATTATGGATTTACCTCAAAATGAAAGACCGAGGGAGAAGTTATTAAGATACGGTGCTGAAACATTATCCAACAATGAACTATTAGCCATAATACTTAGAACAGGATCTAAACAAGAAAATATTTTAAACCTTTGTGGTAGATTAATATCTGAGTGTGGTGGACTAAATGGACTTTTAAGCTCAAGTGCAGAAGAATTTATGAGCTTAAAGGGTATTGGAGAAGCTAAAGCAACGCAACTTTTAGCGCTTACTGAAATTTCCAAAAGATTTAAAAGTTTTAAATCTGGAGAAGAGTATAAAATTACTTCGCCAAAAGATATTGCACAGTATCTTATGGAGGAAATGAGATATTTAAAAAAAGAATATCTTAAATTAATTATGCTAAACACAAAAAATATCATTATAAGTATAAAAGATATTTCAATTGGAAATTTAAACACTTCAATAGTTCATCCAAGAGAAGTTTTTTATGAGGCTATCAAAAAGTGTAGTGCATCTGTGGTCATTTGCCACAATCATCCTTCAGGAGATCCAACACCTAGTAAGGAAGATATAAGCATTACTGCAAGGCTTAAAGAATGTGGAAAGCTACTAGGCATAGAAGTGCTTGATCATATAATTATTGGAAATGGAACGTATATTAGTTTAAAAGAAAAAGGATTGCTTTAGATACGAAAGGAGAAATTTTAATGGGGATATTTGGAACGTCTCGTGATATGGGAATAGATTTAGGAACAGCAAATACATTGGTTTATCTTAAGGGCAAAGGAATTGTATTAAGAGAACCTTCTGTTGTAGCTATAAATAAAGATACTAATAAGATTTTAGCAGTTGGTGAAGAAGCTAAACAGATGATAGGTAGAACACCAGGCAACATTGTTGCCATTAGGCCTATGAGGGATGGAGTAATTGCGGATTTTAATGTTACTGAAAAAATGCTTAGGCACTTTATTAATAAAGTTACTTCAAAAGGTTTTACAAGCCCAAGAATTGTAGTTGGGTTCCCGTCTGGTGTAACAGAAGTTGAAAAGAGAGCAATAGAGGAAGCGACTAAAAGAGCAGGAGCAAGGGAAGCGTATTTAATGGAAGAGCCAATGGCAGCAGCTATTGGAGCTGGACTTCCTGTGAATGAACCCACTGGAAGCATGATAGTGGATATTGGAGGTGGAACTACTGAGGTTGCAATAATTTCATTAGGTGGTATCGTAACAAGCAAGTCTTTAAGAATTGCAGGTGATGAGCTTGATCAGTCAATAATAGCCTTTATTAAGAAACAGTACAATCTTATGATAGGAGAGAGAACTGCAGAAAACATTAAAATGGAGCTTGGATCAGTATTTCCATCAGAAGATGATGAAATGAACATGGGAATTACAGGTAGAGATCTAATATCGGGGTTACCAAAACTTATAGAAATAACCCAAAAGGAAATAAGGGAAGCCCTCAGTGAACCAGTTCAAGCAATAATTGAGGCAATAATTACAACCCTAGAAAAAACCCCACCAGAACTAGCTTCGGATATAATGGATAAAGGAATTATGTTGACTGGCGGTGGCGCACTTCTAAAAGGAATAGATGCACTTATAAACAGTGAAACACATATGCCTGTACATATAGCCGAAAATCCATTGGACTGTGTTGCTATAGGAGCAGGTAAGGCTCTCGATAATATAGATGTTATGAGTAAAAGAAGATAAATATGGGATTTATGAAGAATAAACTGGCGGTAGTTATTATAATACTGTCAGTTACATTTTTATTTTTAATAGGATATAGTGCTAATCGAGAAAAAATGTCCGTGGTTGAGAATGGGTTAGGGGTAACTATAAATTCAGTTCAGGGTGTATTTTTTAATGGTTTTTATAAAATAAAAGGTACTTTCAAATTTATAACAAACTTCTCAGATGTTAAGAAGGAAAATGAAGAACTTAGGAAAACTAATAGTGAGTTACAAACAAAAGCCTTAGAATATGATACTGCGTTAAAAGAGAATGAAAGATTTAGAAAAATTTATGACTTTTCACAACCAAGAAATGAATATACGTACATAGGTGCTGACATAAATGGATTAAGTGGAAGTAGTTTTTCAGATGGTTTTTATATAAATAAGGGTACAGATAAAGGTATAAAAAAAGGAATGATAGCTATGACTGGAGATGGCCTTGTAGGTCAGGTTACATCTGTAGCTAGTAATTGGGCTATAGTTCAAACCTTAGCTAATGAAAACATAGGTGTGGCAGCTCTTATTCATGGACCAGGCGATAATAATGGTATGGTTAGAGGATATAAAGATGAAAATGGTAAATCACTTGCAGAAATACAGCGTATTTCTATAGATTCGGATATAAAAAAAGGTGATATAATAGTGACATCGGGTCTTGGTGAATTTTATCCGGCTGGAATTAGAATAGGAAATGTTCTAAGTGTTTATGAAGATAAAGGTGCAGTAATGAAAACTGCCATAATACAACCATACGTGGACTTTTCAAAAATCCAAGAGGTTTTTATTGTGGTACCCCAAGAAGACAGTACAGGGGAAATAAACTATTAGGAGTTGTAATATGAAGAGGATATTAACATTAGTATTTTTATGTATTCTATTCCTAATATTAGATAATACTTTGATGCCTTTACTTAAGATATACGGTGCGTTTCCAAGTCTGCTATTTACTTTTGCACTGTGTTATTCTATTGTTAGTTCTCCAAAAGATGCAGTGATAATTGGAGTTTTTACTGGCGCACTGCAGGATTTGTATTTTTTTAATGGGTTTGGAATTAATATGCTCTGCAATATGATTGTGTGTGTTGTTGCTGCAAACATAGGTAAAAATATATTTATTGAAAAATCATTTCTTCCAATACTATCATCTTTTTTATTAAGTTTACTTAAAGGAATAATAGTATTTTCTCTGTTATTCGTACTAAAACAATATACAAGTGTAGGGATAATATTATATCAAGCTTTATGTAATTTAATAGCTTGTATTTTTATGTATAAATTTACGTATAAACTTTCTCGAAAAGAACATATGAAGAAAGAGTGGAGATTTTGATATAGCTCTTGTAAAGGATGATTTAACAAGTTTTTAAAGGGTTGGTGGAATAGTGAGGACGAAAATAAGTGGAATGTTGAGGGAGAAAAATAAAGAGAAAAACCAATTTTCTAGATTTAATGCACTGGTAATAATTATGCTTATAATTTTTACAGCGATTATATCAAAGTTAGTGAATATACAGGTGGTTAATGGTGAGGGATATAGAGAAACTGCAAATCAAAAAGATAACAAGATAATATCAACACCAGCTCCCAGAGGTGAAATAATTGATAGAAACGGTACTATACTTGCTACGAGTGAGACAAGTTCTATATTAACATTTACAAATACGGATGAGAGTGAAGAAGTTTTTTTTACCACTATGGATAAGGTATTTAAAATTCTTGATGATAAAAGTATTGATGATGATAAGAAGAAGGCTATTCAAGTAGATGAGTTTTTACTTAAAGTGAACACCAGTGATGATAAAAAATATACGGAGTACAGTTTTGATTTTAAGACTCAAGACAAGCCATCACAAGATTGGACAGAACTTAGATTTAAAAAAGATAGAGGCTTTGATACTGACGTTATTACGGAGTTATACGGTGACAAAAGGATAGATGACTTAAGCGATGATGAACTCAAAAAAGTTGATGCAAAGCTTTTAGAAATCACCCCTGAAGAAGTCTTTAATGAGTTAATAGTGCAGTATAAAATAGCTGAAATTAACGGTTTTGAAAGCAAAAGTAAAGAAGAGCTTCGTAGGTATATGTTAGTTAAGGATTCTTTGTGGATGCAGAGCTTTTCAGGATATAAGCCTGTAATTATTGCTAATAATTTTTCTCGAGAACGTTCCTTTATTTTTGAACAAATGCAATCTGAAATTCCAGGTATCAGTGTCTTAACTCAACCAATTAGAGTTTATCCTAATAAGGACTTAGGCTCTGCTTTTCTAGGTTATATTTCAAAAATAAATACTTGGAATAAAGATAAATATGAGGAAAAAGGCTATGATATAAGCACGGATTATATAGGTGCTGCAGGAATTGAAGCGAGTTTTGAAGATGTTTTAAGAGGAACTAAAGGCCAAGAAAGTATTTCAGTTAATAAACAAGGACGTAAAGTTAAATCACTTGGTAAGATTGAAACTTATCCTGGGCAAACAATACAGCTTAATATAGATGTAGATATGCAATATGCTGCAGAGAAGTCTTTAGATGCTGTAATGCTGGACTTACAGAAACAAGGGAAAGTTAAAGATGTAAATACAACAAATGCAAACAGAGGCGCGGTAGTGGTTCTGGATGTTAATACAGGTAAGGTATTAGCCTTAGCAAGCAGACCCGGTTATGATCCTAATATGTTTGCAGTGCCTGGAAGGTTAACGAGTGAGTTATATAATTCGTATTTAAACCCAGATATAGAGAAATTGGGATTAGAATATATCCGAAAACGAGGGTTAACAAAATTAGAAGGTGTTTTAACTTATAAAGATATTGAGGAAAAAACAGAAACAGAAAAAGAACAAATAATACTTGATTATATGTTTCCTATAGATAAAAATATAGAAGGTAATACTACAATCCGGAGGGATAACAACGATATTTTTCCAAAACCAACTTTTAATAATGCAACTAAATCTCTAATACCTCCTGGTTCCATTTTTAAGCCACTAACAGCTATTGCGGGACTAGAAGAAGGCGTTATAAACGAGACTACTAAAGTGCTAGATGGCGGTGGTGTTCTTCATGGCTACTACAATAAACGTTATCCTGACGTTACTTCAGCTTGTTGGAGATTTAATGATAGTAATTTTGGGCATGGACTTATAGATGTTAAAGAGGCACTAAAAGTATCTTGTAATTATTTCTTTTATGAGGTAGCAGATTTACTTTTTGCAAAGGGTGGAGAGAATAAAAATGGGCTAGATTTAATAGCAAAATATGCATGGAAATTTGGTCTTGGTGTAGATTCTAGTGGTGATAAAAAACCTTATACAGGTATAGAGATACCAGAAAGCTTTGGGCAGGTATACAATTATGAATCTAGTAGAGAAATATTATCTAATATTTATATAAGTAATATGATAAATTACTTACAAGAGGGAACAAATCGAGTTCAAGGTAAATATAAGCCACTGGATATGATGCCACAAAAGGAAAGCGGAAGTAAGAAGGAAATTGATGAAATCAAAAAAGCAAATGAACAAAACAAAGTATTTCTTGCCTATGCTAAAGCAGAAATGAAAAAGCTTGATGGTGAATATGATTCCACTAATAACTTAAAAAAACTTATTGAAGCTTCGGAGGTATTAAAAAATAATAAGTATACGGTAAAAGATATAGAAGATATGGCAGCAGTGGTAAATGGTGAAATAAATAATTGTAGGAATGAAATTTCTTCTGCTGCTAATGCATATAATGCAGCTATAGGTCAAGGGTTTAATGTTTTTACACCGCTACAGTTAGCCAATTATGTGGCAACTATGGTGAATGGCGGAAATAGATATGAAACGCACTTGGTTGATAAATTTTTAGATCCAGATGGAAATGTAATTAAAGAAATTGAGCCTGTAGTTTTAGAAAAAACTGGAGTAAGTGATAAAACCATTAAACTAATCAAAGAAGGTATGCTAGAAGTTACTAGTAATAAAGGAGGTACAGCGTATTCAGTTTTTGGAGATTTCCCTATACTAAGTGGAGGTAAAACAGGTTCAGCTACTTTTAATGATACAATACAATCTGCACTAGGAAGGACGTCCTATGGTTATTATATAGGATTTGCGCCTTATGATAAACCTGAAATAGCTGTTTGTGCCGTGGTTTTCGATGGAGGTCATGGTGCATATGTTGCACCAATTGCAAAAGCAGTTTATGAGCAATATTTTAAAGATGCAATACTAAAAAAAGATCCTGAATATAAATTTCAGGTTGATCCAAAGGAGAAAACTGCTAATATAGAAATTAATAAGGATTCAGGTGGACTGTCTCCTGATTAGTAGAAAATAACTGTGACTTATTTAATTATGTAAAAACTTCAAATAACTCTGGCGGATCTATTTGTCAGAGTTTATTTGATCTTTAATCATAAAAAAACATGGATTTTATTGTCGTAAAAATTAAAAACACACATATAAAATAAAAAAAATATATTTATATTGAAATTAAGAAGGAATTTAATGATATTATGTTGAAATAATAGTTTAAGTTGAATTATGATGTGCGCCACATAGGAGAGCTAGGAGGTAAAAATTATGGTTACAGATAAGATAATAATTAAGGGCAATAAAGAGGGATTAAATGTAGTTATAAATATGAATCATTTCAATGATTTTGATGATATGTTAGAATCTTTGATTGAAAAGCTTTCAAAAGGTAAAAAGTTTTATAGGGGTAGCACTATAAAAATTACAACGGAACTTAAATACATAAATGAAAGGGAAAGTAGAAAATTAAAGGAAATATTATTCGATGAGTTTTTAATTAGTGATTGTATTTTTCAAGACCAAGAGGAATCTATCCCTAAAGTGTTTAATGGTATATATGAAGGAAAAACTAAGTTTCTTAGAAAAACAATAAGAAGTGGACAAAGTATAAATTACCCAGGTAATATAGTTATAGTTGGAGATGTAAATCCAGGAGCCGAAATATATGCAGCTGGAAATATAATTGTTATTGGTAATTTAAGGGGAGTTGTTCATGCAGGTACTAATGGTAATGAAAAAGCTATAATTGCGGCATTTAAATTGGAACCTCAAATACTCCAGATTGGAAACATTGTCACAAGGTCCCCTGAAGACAACCTTAAACCTTTATATCCTGAGGTTGCAAAAATTAAAAACGGCAGTATTATTGTAGAACCATATTTAGAGAATAAATATATTTAATGGAGGGAATGAACATGGGAGAAGCTATAGTTATAACATCAGGCAAAGGTGGTGTTGGTAAAACAACTACCACGGCGAATATAGGGACAGCGCTTGCATCTATGGATAAAAAGGTAGTAGTTATTGATGGGGATACAGGCCTTAGAAACCTTGATGTGCTAATGGGACTTGAGAACAGGGTAGTATTTACATTAGTAGATGTTATTGAAAAAAGATGTAGGTTAAAGCAAGCACTAATAAAAGATAAAAGGTTTAGTAATTTATATTTAATGCCTACGGCTCAAACAAGAGACAAAAATGACATTAATATAAAAGATATGCTACTGGTAGTAAATGAACTTAAAGAAGAATTTGATTACGTTATTATAGATTGTCCTGCTGGAATAGAACAAGGTTTTGAGAATGCTATAGTAGGGGCTGATAGAGCTATTATTGTTGTCAATCCAGAATTAACTTCAGTTAGAGATGCAGATAGAGTAATTGGGAAATTAGATTCTAAAGGTTTAGATAGACATGAGGTTATAATAAATAGAATAAACTATGAAATGACCAAAAGTGGAGATATGCTATCTGTGGACGATATTATAGAATGCCTAGCAATTAAATTAATAGGAATTGTTCCAGATGATAGGAAGGTTACCATTTCAACCAATAGGGGTGAGCCAATTGTATTAGATGAAAAGTCTTTGGCGGGACTCGCTTTTAAAAATATTGCTAAAAGAATAATGGGTGAGGAAGTATCTTACGCTACACTAGATGGTTCATCCTGTAGTGACACAGGATTCTTTGCTTCAATAAAAAAAATATTTAAAGGAATATAGGGGGGGACATTAATGAATTTATTTAAAATGTTTTCTAATAAGATTTTTTCGAAAGATATTGCTAGTGATAGATTAAAGTTAATTTTAATACATGATAGAGCAGATTTTTCACCGGATTTTTTGGAAATGATCAAAAGTGACATACTTAAGGTAATACAAAAGTACGCTGAAGTAGAAGCAGGAGAAATCGAAGTTAGACTTACAACAACAGAAGAATATGAAGGAAGTTCACCAGCATTAATTGCTAATATTCCTATTAAAAAAATTAAAAGATAAGCTATCTAAGCTATGTATAATTAATAAGTTATGCATAGCTTTTTTTTTGTAATATGATATAATCATATTTGAGATGGAGGTAGGGTATGCATGGATATTTTAAAGAATCTAAAACTTAATAAGAAACTTTTAAGAGAATTGAATTATGGTGCAATTATAATTGCAATTTGTATAGTTATTTTTGGATGCATAAATATTTATAGTGCGACGAATAAGAATAGTGGAAATCATTACGTTAAGATGCAAATTGCGTTTATGATATTAGGTCTTATTACAGTTTATTTTCTTTTAGTATTTGATTATATGTTAATGAAAAATTATGCGGTTATAATATATTGGGTAGGAATTTTACTGCTAATAATTGGAGATGTTTTTGGAAAGGTCACTAATGGCGCAAATTCTTGGATAAGATTTCATGGTGTGGGCATACAACCCTCAGAGTTTGCTAAAATTGGCATGATAATAATCATAGCAAAGAAATTAGATGATATGGAAGGGAAAATTAATGAACCTAAAAATTTAATAGAGTTAATATTTTATGCAGCGGTGCCGATGCTCCTTATTGTTATTCAACCAGATATGGGAATGACTATGGTTAGTTTTTTTATAGTGCTGGGGATATTTTTTTGTATAGGACTAGACTCTAAAGTGATAATTGGAGGAGTAACAACACTTTTACTAGTAATTGTAGGTGTATGGAATTCGTCAATTATAAAACCTTATTGGAAGGGAAGACTTACATCTTTCCTAAGTCCTGAGAAGGATCAAATAGGTTATGGACTTCAGCTTTATCAATCAAAACTTGCTCTGGGATCCGGTGGAATATTGGGTAGAGGGTTCACAAAAGGAATACAGTTTAAGTTTGTTCCAGAAAACCATACGGATTTTATTTTTGCGGTTTTGGGAGAAGAGTGGGGACTACTTGGTGCATTATTTTTACTTCTTTTATATGGTACACTAATATATCAATTGATAAAAATTGCAAAAAATGCTAAGGATATTTTTGGAACTGTAATATGTGTGGGATTTATTTCGAATTTATTGTTTTCAATAATGCAAAACATAGGCATGACCGTTGGTCTTATGCCAATTACAGGGATAACCTTACCATTTATGAGTTATGGTGGAAGTTCTCTTTTAACAAGTTTTATTGCACTAGGACTTGTATTAAATGTAGGTATGAGAAAGAAGAAAATAAACTTTTAAATTAATTGCAAGGAGTGATAAATATGAGAATAGCACTAATAGCACATGATAAAAAAAAAGATGAAATGATTGATTTCGCAAAACGTTATAAGGATATTTTAAAGCAACATGAGTTATATGGAACAGGAACAACAGGGAAATTAATAACTGAACAAGTGGGACTTCAGGTTACTAGGTTTTTGTCTGGACCCCTAGGAGGCGACCAGCAGATTGGAGCAAAGCTTGCACAAGGGGAACTGGATATGATAATTTTTTTAAGAGATCCACTTACGGCGCAACCTCATGAACCGGACATCTCAGCACTGCTTAGATTATGTGATGTACATTGTGTTCCACTTGCTACAAATTTAGGAACAGCAGAAGTACTTATGAGAAGTTTGAAAAATCGTGAATAATAATAGAATTTATGGAGCACTACTAAATAAGCAGTGAGCACTACTTATTTAGTAGTGCTTGTTTTGTTTTTAAAGGACTTACATATATTTTTTTCTTTAAATAAGTAATATAAATGAAAAAAAATAAATATATATAAATAATGAAATCATTGTATGAGGGGGAGGAAATGGGTAATTATAATACACAGTATCAAAGTTATTATAATAATTTAGCTAGAAAACAATGGGGTACAAATAAAATTTATGGTGATAGTAATAAAAACAGTAGAATGTCAAATTTTTTTATAAAGAGAATAACAAGAGAACTTATTGGCGTTTTAGTGCTGATTATTTTTGTGCTATTTTGCAAGACGGTAGTTACACCTAAAACTCAGTATGTTTATAATTACTCTAAAGAGGCTATAAGTAAACATTATGATTATAGTACATTAATAAATAGTGCTAAAGGCTTTAAATTTGAAGATATAGGTTCTATTACAGTGGATTTTATAGATAAGGTTAAAGGCACAATTTCTAGTGAACAGGAAATGATTAATTGATAAGAATAAGTAAGTTATTTATACCCTACATTATTTTATTAATAATACTAGGGTTTAAAGGTGAGATTATAATAGCTTTTTTGATGGTATTAATTCATGAATTAACGCATTACAAAACTGCTAGGATTTTAGGTTTTTCGGGATTTGATATAGAAATACTTCCTATAGGCGCTGTACTTAAGATGAAAGATTTAGATGAAGCAAGTCCTAAGGAGGATTTAATAATTTCACTATCAGGTCCACTATTAAACTTATTATTAGCAGTTATTTTTTATGTGTTATTTATATCTTATAATATAGAATTTTTTAATTTAATATATAGGACTAATTTAGCTATAGGGATTTTCAACCTTATACCAGCATTTCCACTAGATGGTGGGAGAGTGTTAAGAGACATATTATCTTTCAAAACTATATATAGAAAGGCTAATGAAATTTCTATTAGGGTAAGTATGGTACTTGGAAGCATTTTTATGTTTATATACTTTGTAAGTGTGGATTTAAATAAAAGTAATTTGAATTTGGGACTAATATCTTTATTTATATTAATATCTTCAATTAAAGAGAAAGAAAGGATAGTATATTTGATTATGGGCTATATTATAAAGAAGAAACACAGATTTATAAATAGAGGATATATAGAGAATAGAAGCATATCTGTTTTTTGCAATAAGGATTTATTATTGGTTCTTGGAATAATTGATAAAAATAAGTATAATATATTTACTGTATTAGATGAAAATATGAATGTACTAGAAATTTTGTACGAAGAAGAAATTCTTGAGGCAATAAAAACCTACGGTAATATAACTTTAAAAGATTACATTAGTTGTAAAAAAATAAAAAGTAAAATATTATAAGGCATCTTCAAAAAAAGACCCAGTCGTTATGTGAGTCTGTTTAAGGCTTACGGTTTACCACTGTTATTTTATTGAGGATGCCTAAAGTTATTTTTTGTTTTGAGATTTAACTTTCATGTGTTAAAATAATATAATGTAATAAACTTAGGGTAATATAAGAAATAGCTAGTATGTATCCTAGAGAAAAAACGAGGAGGAATTTTTATGAATAAAATTTCCGATGATATTTTATTTAAGGTTGAAAAGCCTGGAAGATATATAGGTGGAGAACTTAATTGTTGCTATAAAGATAAAGAAAGTGTTGATATAAGATATGCCTTTTGTTTCCCGGATGTGTATGAAGTGGGTATGTCACATTTAGGCACTAGAATACTTTATCATGTGATAAATTCTAGAACCGATGCCTACTGTGAAAGGGTTTTTGCCCCTTGGCCAGATATGGAAAAACAAATGAGAGAAAATAATATAGATTTATATGCACTAGAGAGCAAGGATTCACTAAGTGAATTTGATTTTTTAGGGTTTACACTGCAATATGAGATGAGCTATACTAATATACTTAATATGCTAGATATGTCTGGTATAACTATAAGAGCATCTCAAAGAGGTGAGAACGAACCTATAATTATGGCAGGAGGTCCATGTGCTTATAATCCTGAACCATTACATGATATAGTAGATTTTTTTGTTATTGGTGAAGGTGAAGAAGTAATAAATGATGTGTTAGATATTTATAAAAAATATATAGGTAAGGGTAAGAAAAGCGAGTTTTTAAGAGAAATAACTAAAATAAGAGGAATATATGTGCCTTCATTATATGAGGTTTCCTATAACGAGGATAATACTATTCGTGAGTTTAAACCTAAATACGAGGATGTTCCTGAAAGGGTTTCGAAAAGGTTTGTAGTAGACCTTGATAAGGTTTCTTTCCCAGAGGAAATGATAGTTCCATATGTTGAGATAGTACATGATAGAGTTATACTTGAGACTTTTAGAGGTTGCACCAATGGATGTAGATTTTGTCAAGCTGGTATGATATATAGACCAGTAAGAGAAAAAAGCACTAAAAATCTTGTTGAGACTGCAGACAAATTATTAAAGAGTACAGGATATAGGGAATTATCACTAAGCTCACTTAGTATTTGTGATTACTCAGATATACAAAACCTTGTAGTCACACTTATAGAAAAATATAAGGACGAAAATGTGGGTGTATCCTTGCCTTCCATTAGAATAGATTCTTTTTCAGTAGATTTAATAAAGGAAATACAAAAGATAAAAAAAACTGGTTTAACTTTTGCACCAGAGGCTGGAAGTCAGAGAATGAGGGATATTATAAATAAGGGTGTTACAGAGGAGAAAATCCTAGAAGTTGCTAATAATGTTTTTGCTTCAGGTTGGTCAACTATAAAACTTTATTTTATGGTGGGACTTCCTTATGAAACTTTAGAAGATGTAAGAGGAATAGCTGAGTTATCAGATAAGGTTGCAGGTGAATACTTTAAAATTCCTAAAGAGGTTAGAAAAAGGGGCCTCAGAGTTACTACAAGCTCTGCTATATTTGTACCAAAACCATTTACCCCTTTCCAATGGGCACCGCAAAGCACAATGGACGAGGTAGTGGAAAAAATTAAAGCAGTTAAATACGCTATAAAAAGTAAGGCGGTTACTTATAACTACCATGAGTCTTTAGTATCGTACCTAGAGGCAGTTATTGCTAGAGGAGATAGAAGAGTTTGTGATGTTATAATAAGGGCCTTTGAAAAGGGTGCAAAATTCGATGGTTGGTCTGAGCATTTTAATTTTGAGGTATGGCAGGAAGCTATGGAGGAATGTGGTGTTTCTGGAGGATTCTATGCTTATAGAGAGAGAAGTTACGAAGAAATACTTCCTTGGGATTTCATAGATATTGGAGTGAATAAGGAGTATTTAATTGTGGAGAATGAAAAAGCGAAAAACGTAGAATTAACTCAAAATTGTAAACTAGGTTGCACAGATTGCGGAATTAAAGTTAATTTTAAAGAAGGGACGTGTTTTAAAGGTGCGTTATCTAATTAAATATACTAAAGAAGGTGAAATTAAATTTATTTCTCACTTAGATTTAATGAGAACTTTGCAAAAGATAGTTAAGAGAGCAGATCTTCCAGTAGAATATTCAAAAGGTTTTAATCCCCACATGGCGGTGTCTATAGCGCAGCCATTATCTGTAGGATCGTATTCCAGTGGTGAGTACATGGATGTAGTGTTAAATAATGAATTAGAAGAAAAATATATTTTAGATAAAATGAATAAAAATACGCCATGTGGGATTAAAATTTTAGATGTAGTAAAAGTTATACCCGTTGAGGGGAAAAAGAAGCCACCACAAGCCATGGCAATTATTGATGCTGCTAAATATACTATTAAGCTAAAATGTACTGATGAAGAACAGGTTAAAGAAACTTTAAAGGATATTTGTAAAACTGATAAATGGAATATCGTTAAGAAAACTAAGACTGCAGAAAAAATGGTTGACATAAAATCATTAGTTCATACATTTGATTTCGCGGTAGACAGCTTCGTGCTTTGTATAACGGCACTTGTTTGTTGTGGGAGTAGAAAAAATTTATCTTCTTCGTTATTAGCTGATTTTATGAAAGATAATATACAATCTATTGATAAAGATACCTTCGTTGATATAAAGCGGGAAGAAATGTATGCATATAAGGATGAGAAATTAGTCACTCTTAGCGAATTTTTCAAAATTTAGTGTGATAGGAGTAGGATAGAGTGAAAGAAATATATATTGAAAGACAAGATGAATTTTTGAGGATAGCTATAAAAGAGAATAATAAATTAAAGGAATGCTTCATAGAAGAAGAGCTCGGTGGGCCTATTCCTGGACAAATATACAAGGCAATCGTAAAAAATATTGTTCCAGCGATTAAATGTGCTTTTGTAGATATTGGGCACAAGAAAGATTGCTATATGTATATTGATGAAAGGTTTAATAATACAAAGATAAAAAAAGGTGAAGAACTTATAGTTGAAGTTTTAAAAGAGGCAATAGATAAAAAGGGAGCGAAAGTAACCAGTGCTTTCGGTATTCCAGGAATTTATTCTGTGGTTGTAAATATGAATAAAGACATAAGTTTTTCTAAGAAAATAAATAATAGAGATTTTGAAAATATGGTGAAGCGTGAATTAAATAAACCAGAGGACATTGGAGTTATGATAAGGACAAATGCCCTTGAGGTAGATATTAACGTTCTAAACAATGAAATTAAAGGCTTATACGAAATATATAAAGATATTATAAAACGAGCTGAATATTCTAGAAATCCTATGCTATTATTTAGTGATGCTGGAGCATTAAACAGAACACTCCGTGATATTTTAGATAAAAATACTTTCAAAATAGTGCTTAACAATGATAGTGATTTTGAATACGCGAGAAAATTTGCACAGGGTCGAGAAGACATTGATGTAAAAGTTGAGTTTCATGATGAAAGCAGAATGCTCTTTGATTATTATGGAATAGAAAAAGAAATACTCAGTCTTCGAAGCCATAGAATTTCACTAAAGTGTGGAGGTAATATCGTAATTGATAAAACCGAGGCGATGTATGTAATTGATGTTAATTCTGGTAAGAATGTAAAGAGCCATTCACTTAGAAAAACTGCACAAAGCACTAATATAGAAGCCGCAGAAGAAATTGCAAGACAAATAAGGCTTCGAAATTTAAGTGGAATCATTATAATAGATTTTATTGATATTGAGGATCTAGAGGTTAGGCAAAATGTACTCAGTATTTTAGAAGCTGGATTTTCTGATGATAAAAATAAGACTGTAATTTATCCCTTTACGCAGCTTAATTTGGTGCAAATTGCAAGGCGTAGGCGTGGAAAGTCCATATATGAATTTATTGAGGAGCCTTGCAAGTACTGCAGAGGAAAGAGTAGTAGGGTGAAATTATCATATATGCAATTTTTAATTAAAAATGAAATTTTTAAAATATACAAGGAGCAAGGACTAAAAGATGTATATATTGAGATCGACGAAATTTACAAAAAAGATATAATGGATAATATTTTAGAATTTGCGAGGCAAATAGGAGCTTTAGACAATAGTGTTTACGTGAATTTTATCCCTCATTTAGAGAATTTTAAAGTAGAATCGCTAATTTTTGCAAATCAAATAAGAAATTTGCAAACCTATAAGATATATGGGTAAATATACTTTACAAATATGTGCGTGTGTGTTAAACTGGCTTTTGTAGACCGCACACACAAGGTTATAAAACATACTTAATATTAGTAGAATTTTACATAAGGTATGTACCTGGGATGGCGAGACTGGATCAAGGAGGTGTATTTTTATGTACGCAGTTTTAAATACTGGTGGAAAGCAATACAGAGTTCAAGAAGGAGACGTTTTATTCGTTGAAAAATTGGATGTTGAAGTTGAAACAACTGTTGAATTTGACCAAATTCTTGCTGTAGGCAAAGAAGATGGATTAGTAGTTGGAAAACCTGTAGTTGAAGGAGCTAAAGTTGTTGCTAAGGTATTAGCACAAGGAAAAGCTAGAAAGATAGTAGTTTTCAAGTTTAAGAGAAAACTAGACTATAGAAAGAAACAAGGACACAGGCAAGCATATACTAAGATTCAAATCGAGAAGATTGAAGCTTAATTATGGTAAATGTTGAATTTGTTCGAAACAATGGTAAAATAGTTTCTTTTAAAATAAAAGGTCATGCCATGCCAAAGGAAGACAATTTAGATGTAGATTTAATTTGTACTGCCATTTCAGCAATTTCTCAAACTACAGTAATTGGTATTGAGGAAGTTCTGAAAATTAAAGTTGTGTATGATATAAAGGATGGATTTCTAAATTTAAATTTAGAAAATCAAACTCCTATAGATATCGAAAGATGTCAAGTTTTACTCGAAACAATGATACTTGGACTTAAAAGTATAGAAATTACTTATGCTAAATATATAAAAGTAGAAATAGAGGAGGTGTAATACTATGTTAGTTATGAACCTTCAGTTATTTGCTCATAAAAAAGGAGTAGGTAGCTCAAGAAACGGTAGAGACAGTGCTTCTCAGAGACTTGGAACTAAACGTGCAGATGGACAATTTGTTCTTGCAGGCAATATTCTAGTAAGGCAAAGAGGAACAAAAATCCACCCAGGCAACAACGTTGGAAGAGGTGGAGATGATACTCTTTTCGCTAAAGTTGATGGAGTTGTTAAATTTGAAAGAATGGGTAGATTAAAGAAAAAAGCAAGCGTTTATCCTGTTGATGTAGAAATTTTAATGGCTGAATAATTTAAGGCACCCTTAAAGGGTGCTTTTTTAAAATTCTCTTTCGGAGGATAGTAATGAATGAATTAGAAAATTATATAAGTTTACTTAGAAAACAGAGACATGATTTTATGAATGATTTACAGGTCATATATGGATATTTGCAAATGAAGAGACCGCACGGTGCTTTGGAATATATAGAGAGATTATCTAAAGAAAATGAGATGATTAGTGAAATTTATAAATTACAAGACAACGGATTTTCACTATGCCTTGAAAGTAATATTAAAAAGTTATGGGCAAGTGAAATAAAAGTGGAATTGGATATTGAAATTAGTAATTTTAAAAATAAAGTCTTTGAAATTGAATATAATAAAAAAAGTGATTTAGTTAACACTATATTTATTGAAATAGAAGAAACTAACCAGAATTTTGTTTATATTTATATATTTGAGGATGAACTAGGTGAAAGTTTACTTATTACCAATAATGTAGCGATGTCTGACGAAATAAGTTGGATGGATGAATGGCAACAAATAGACGTAGAAATAGATCACTTGAGAATTTATAAATGTGGTTTTGGTAATAATATAGCTTATAGATTAATATTTTAGTGAACCTAACGTTTGTTAATTCATTAAAATAAAACAAAATAGAAATTGAACTAAGGTAAGGTGAAATATATGTTTATTGATACAGCTAAGATTTTTGTAAAATCCGGAAATGGTGGAAATGGAGCCGTTTCATTTAGAACAGAAAAATATATACCACTGGGTGGACCAGATGGTGGAGATGGTGGAAATGGTGGAAGCGTAATATTAGTAGTTGATGCTAGTATGACTACACTACTGGATTTTTCTTATGCAAGGAGATTCATAGCAAAAGCTGGAATACAAGGTTCTGGATCTAAGTGTTATGGAAAAGGTGGGGAAGATTTATTAGTTAAAGTTCCAATGGGTACAATTATAAGAGATGCAGAATCAAATAAAGTAATGTGCGATTTATCTCATGATGGTCAAACTTATGTAATTTGTAAAGGCGGACATGGCGGAAAAGGAAATGTTAAGTTTTGTACACCTACAAGGCAAGCACCAAACTTCGCAGAGCCTGGAATGCCGGGAGAAGAACGTTTTATTAAGCTTGAACTTAAGCTTTTAGCTGATGTTGGACTTTTAGGATTTCCGAATGTTGGTAAATCAACATTGCTTTCAGTAGTATCTAAAGCAAGACCTAAAATAGCTAATTATCATTTTACTACTTTAAAACCAAATTTAGGAGTAGTAAGTGTTAAGGGCGCTCAGAGTTTTGTTATGGCTGATATACCAGGAATAATTGAAGGAGCAGCCGAAGGAGTAGGCCTTGGAATAGGATTTTTAAGGCATATTGAAAGGACTAGAATGCTTATTCATGTAGTTGATATATCACAAATTGAAGGTAGAGATGCTGTAGAGGACTTTATAAAAATAAATGAAGAACTTAGAAAATATAGTATTAAACTATGGGATAGACCTCAAATTGTAGCGGCTAATAAAAGTGATATGTTATATGATGATGAAGTTTTTGAAAACTTTAAGAAGAAATTAAACGAAATGGGATATGACGATAGTAAGATATTCAAAATATGTGCGGTTACAAATGAAGGCGTGGAAGCACTGATGAAAGAAGCAACAAGAATTTTAACCACTATCCCAGTTACAGAACTAGTAATAGCGGATGATGAAAAATATATAGTAGAAGAAAAACATTTTACATACACAATTGAAGTAGACCACGAAGGAACTTATGTTGTTGATGGAACCTTTGTTGATAGACTATTAAATGCTGTTAATATAAATGAACCGGATTCCCTTAAATATTTCCATAAAGTACTAAAGAATAAGGGAGTATTTGATGCATTAGTTGCAAAAGGAATTCAAGATGGCGATTTAGTAAGACTACAAAAGTTTGAATTTGAATTCTTATTATAATAGGTAATAGATTAAAACTATTACCTTATAAGAATGTGACTAGGAGGATATTATGATTACAAGTAAGCAAAGAAGTTATTTAAGAACTTTAGCAAACCCATTACAACCTATATTTCAGGTTGGGAAAGCTGGAATAGAACAGAATTTCTTAAAACAGTTAGAGGATGCACTAGAATCTAGAGAACTCATTAAAATTAAGATTCTAAATAATAGTGGAATAACTGCAAGGGAAGCGTCAGACATAATTTGCGCGGCAGTATCTGCTGAGGCAGTTCAAACTATTGGTAGCAAATGTGTATTGTACAAAAGGTCTTTTAAAAAGCCTAAAATTGAATTACCATAAAAGCATGTAATTTTACATGCTTTTTCCTCTATTCAAAATTTAAACATATGTTATTATAGGTTGTGATGTCATTATAAAATAAAGAGGGTGTTATAGTGAAAAAAGCTATTTTTGGAGGAACATTTGATCCGATTCATATAGGTCATGTTCATATTGCATATGAAGCATTATATAATTTACATTTGGATAAGATTATATTTATGCCAGCGGGGAATCCACCCCATAAAACTAATAAGGTAATTATAGATTCTAAAATTAGATATGAGTTAGTTAAAAAAGCAATAGAAAAAGAAAATCACTTTGAAATAAGTGATTATGAAATAAATAAAAAAGGAAATAGTTATACCTATGAAACCCTTGAACTTTTTAATTCGATGGACAGCAGCGTAGAGTGGTACTTTTTAGTTGGTGCTGATAGTTTAATGGATTTAGATAATTGGAAAAATGTAAGTAGAATATTTGATAATTGTAAGATGATAGTTTATAGTAGAGCAGGGTTTACAAAGGAAGAAGTGCTAGTGCAGAAACATCATATAGAACAAAAGTTTGATTCGAAAATAATTTTTTTGGATTTGAAAGTCATAGATATATCTTCAACCGATATTAGAGATAATATAAAAAAAGGTAGAAATGTTAATTATCTTTTGCCAGAAGGTGTGGAGGAAATTATCCATAAGCTTAAGTTATATATATAATAGTAGAAAATGCGTAATATTTTAAGTATAATAGAAGTTATAGGGGGTATTTAATGTGGAGTGAAGTGGAAATGTACGATTATTTACATGAAAATTTAAAAGAAACTAGATTTAGACATAGTCTAAGTGTTAGTGAAACTGCAGTTAAGCTGGCTATAAAATATGGAGTAAATATAGATAGTGCAAGAATTGCAGGCTTGGTACATGACTGTGGCAAGAATATGAAGGATGAACAGCTTATAAAAGTGGCTATAGATCATAAACTCCAGTTAGATGAAGTGAACCTTAAAAATCCATCGTTATTGCATGGAATAGTAGGCGGCATAATAGCTAGAGAAGTAATGGGAATTCATGATGAGGATATTATAAATGCAATTTGTTACCACACTACGGGTAGAAAAAACATGAGCATTTTAGAAAAGATAATTTTTATTGCAGATTATACAGAGCCATTAAGAAAATTTGATGGTGTAGAGGAATTAAGAAGTTTAAGCATGAGAGATTTAGATGCATCAGTAATACAGTCGCTTGATAACACCATAAAATATGTCATAAATCAAAAAAAAATATTGCACAATGACACAGTAGACGCAAGAAATTATTTATTGTGCAAAAACAGTAGGTGAGAGTATGAAAAAAGATAGAAAACGAAAGAAAATAGTTAATTATAAAAGATTTGCTCTAGTCATTATTATAACTTTGGTGACGATAGTTGCATTAGCATTTATGTGGATTTATTATTATTTATCAGGGTTTAATAATAATTCAGTAGATTTAACTAAAAAAAATCCCACTGGGAATATTGAAGCTAGTGACGTAGAAGAAATTGTTAAAGATGGAAAATCTTGCAACATATTAGTTATGGGCGTAGATATAGGGGATCCAAATTCTAAAAGTGCTAACGATCCTAAGAGGACGGATACAATGATATTGGCACATTATAATGCGGAAAGCCAAAAACTTGATTTGATTTCTATTCCCAGAGATACCTTAATTAAAATAAATAATAGAAATCAAAAAATTAACGCAGCCCATGCTCTTGGTGGTGTGGAGCTTGCTGTTGCCTCTGTAGAAGAACTATTAGGTATTCAAATTGAATACTATGGGAAAATTAATTATGAAGGCTTTAGAAGTGTAATTGATGCCATTGGTGGAGTGGATATGTATATAGAAAGAACAATGGATTATGATGACAGTGCTCAAGATTTAAGTATAAAGTTTGAAAAAGGCACAACAGTACATTTGGATGGTGAAAAAGCTGAAGAATTTTTCAGATGGAGAAAAAATAATGACGGCAGTGGTTTTGCAGAGGGCGATATAGACAGAATAAAAAATCAACAGAAATTTATTAATAAAGTCATGGAGAAAATAAAAAGCCCTATGATACTAATTAAGATACCAAGTATTTTATCGGCTGTTCAAAAGAATGTAGAAACTAATATGGGGGCAAATGATATAATTAAGTATGGGTCCACATTTGCTACTATGAATGGTGATGATATATCTATGGATACTATTGGAGGTGAGTCTAAATATATAGATAATCTATCCTATTATATATATGATGAAGAAAAAAATAAAGATATTATGGCTAAATTAAGAAATGGTAGTGTACAATCTATTGATAAGTCTAAGCTTAAAATAAAAGTACTAAATGGTACTAAAAAAGTAGGACTGGCTAGCGATTTTTCAAAATATCTAAAAGAAAATGGATATAACGAAGTAGTAATTGGGAATGGTGAAGCTACTAGTGAAACTATAGTTTCTGTAAATGAAAATAGTAAAGACCTAATAAATGATTTTAAAAATGATTTTAAGATAAATAATATTAAAATTTCAACGTCAATTGAGGGAGAGTTTGATATAATAGTTTTGTTAGGCGAAGATCATGAACTAATGCATTAATGCATTAATCATAAGGAGGAGTAAAAATGGAAAAACATATCATAAGTACAAGTAAAGCACCAGCAGCTATAGGTCCATATTCTCAAGCGGTAAAGGTAGGGGAGTTACTATATACTTCAGGTCAATTACCAATAAACTCTGCTACTGGAGAATTTATAAACAATGATATAAAAAAAGCAACAGCACAATCTTTAGAAAATGTAAAAGCTATATTAGAAGAGGCGGGTACTAGCTTAAATAAGGTAGTGAAAACACTAGTGTTTTTAAAGGATATGAGTGATTTTGCGGATATGAATGAAGTGTACTCACAATATTTTAGTGAAAACCCACCAGCTAGGTCTTGTGTTCAGGCAGCAAAACTTCCTAAGGACGCATTAGTAGAAATAGAAGTAATTGCTATAGCTTAAAATAAATTTTATTTAATAACAAGTTTTATTAGCCTCGGGTAATTACCCGAGGCTTTTTATAAAAGAGGTGCAGTATGACAAATAAGTTAACGTATATGGTTAAGGTGGATGTAAAGGAAGTTAAATTAAGAGATTATTTAAAGTACACTGAGGATTTATCTAGCAGGTTTTTGAAAAGCTCAGGTATTAGTGGGAAAATAAGTGTGAATGGTAAAATTTCTAAGTTAAACCATAGAATAAGCACAGGTGATAAAATTGAAATTGACATGAAGAAAAATGAGCATCAAAATATCGAGCCAGAGAAGATGGATCTAGATGTGATATATGATGACGTGGATATTATTGTTATAAACAAGAAGCCTGGTATAGTGGTTCATCCTACTAAGGGATATCCATTTGGAACTCTTGCCAACGGAGTCTCATATTACTTTAAAGAAAGAAATGAAAAATGCATTGTAAGACTTGTGAGTAGACTGGACATGGATACATCAGGGCTTATAATAATTGCAAAAAATCAATTTTCACATATGGCCTTAGCTAGGGACATGCAAAGTATTCATAAGCAAGCTGATGATATGGAAGGTAAAACTTTTGAAAAAAGTTATATGGCCATTGTACATGGAAATATGAAAAACAAGTCAGGTACTATTGATTTACCTATTGGAAAACCTGACGAGGAAAGTATAAATAGAGCAGTTTTTGATGGTGGACAAAGAAGTATAACTCACTATGAAGTTATTGAGTCTTATAAAAATGGAGATTTAGTAAAAGCAACTTTGGAAACTGGTCGGACACATCAAATTCGTATTCATTTTAGTCATCTTGGTCATCCGATTTATGGAGATAGCCTTTATGGAACCAGTGAAGAAAGTTATATCCATAGGCAGGCACTTCATGCCTATAAATTAATTATCCCTCATCCAAGAACAGGTGAGCAGCTTATACTTGAGTCAGAACTTCCAGAGGACATGAAAAAACTTATAAGTAAATTAAAAGCAGAGTGTTAAATATAAAAAAGCGTCAGGTACATACTATTAATTTAGTATATCTGACGCTTTTAAAATATTATCTTCTATCAGTAAAGTTGTTTATATAACTATCTAATTTCCTTCTTCTTCTTCTTTTTGCTTTTCTTATTCTCATAAAAATTATGAATACAACTAAGGCAACTATAACATATTTCATTATGTTTAGTAAAAGGGAAGATTTTTTTGCATTATTCTTTGAAAACATATTGCCAAGGGATGATTTTTTAGCATAATCTATCCCGCTAGACAAATCTAAATTATATGAATCCTTATCAAAAGTGATTGTAGAATTACTTACGACATCACCTTTCTTAATAGATAATTTATCCGAATTCGTTTCTGAAAGCTTTACAACTGGAGATGGAGTTGTATTTTTAGCTTTGACAATATACAAATCCTTTGAAGCAAGAAGTGGAAGCACTGTACCATCTTGCAAGGTTAAATTTGACACTTCATCACCTTTGTTAAAATATTTATAGAGCTCATAATTATCAAATCCATAATCCAGTAGGTCTCTACTGTCTTTGAAAAAAGTCTTTTGGGAGTCATGTACAAGAGCAACTATAAGCTTTTGTCCGTTTCTAGTAGCTACGGCGATATAAGAATGTTTTGATTGAACAGTATAGCCAGTTTTTCCACCTATGCAATCTTCATAATAGTATGCGTCACCCTTCTGTATCAGTCTATTACCATTCCAAAGAGGACGTTTATCCTCGCATTTATTGGTAGGTGCCATTAGATAAGAAGAGGTCATTGCTATCTCCTTGTATACGTCATGCTTAGTGAGTTCCTGCATAATTAAAGATAAATCATAGGCTGAAGTTTTATGATTAACATCATATAACCCGTTGGGGTTTACAAAATTAGTATTATTGCAGCCTAAGGATTTTGCTCTTTCATTCATAAGCTTTGCAAATTCTTCTACGGAGCCACTTACATGTTCTGCTAAGGCTATAGCGCAGTCATTAGCTGAAGCTAATGTTAGTCCATATAACAATTCTTTTACGGAAATTTTTTCGTCTTCGCGTATATATATTTTTGAACCGTCAGCTAATGATGCATTTTTACTTACTGTTACTATATCATCTAATTTTGTTTTTTCTAAGGTTAGAAGTATAGTCATTATCTTAGTCGTGGAGGCCGGAGGGTATGCAGAATCCTTATTTTTTTCATAAAGTATTTTACCGGTAGTGGCATCCATTAAAACAACACTATCAGCAGATACCGCTTTCGGATTTACTTGTGCTTTAGCTGCCGGTGCTATGTTAAAGATTATAAGAATCGACAAAAGTATAATTGTGTTTATTTTCCTCATAGATTACCTCCAGTCATTAATATTTACATTATAGCAAAAAAAACTTTTCTTAGCGACAGTATTTATGAAAAGTTGTCAATAATTTTATATATAAGGTAAATTAAAGCAACGTGTAACTTAGGCTAAAGAGGAGGAACTATGAAAAATAAAGAGAAAATAATTGGTTCAATAGTAATTTTGTGCATAAGCATTGTTTTTATAATAGCTGGATATACAATGTCGAGTCCAAAAGAAAATGTCACGGCTAAAGATTATGAGGATATATTTGTAGAAACTGATAAAAGTACAGCGAAGCAGGAATCAGTAAAGAAAGAACCCACGGGAGCTTTATTGAGTGAATCTGCTATGGTAGAAGATATTAATATTAAGGTGGATATAAAGGGCGCTGTAAAAGTTCCTGGGGTCTATGAAATAGAAAAAGGAAGTAGAGTAAATGATCTTATAAAACTAGCAGGAGGGACTACTATTGACGCAGAACTTGATGCAACTAATCTTTCTACAAAACTAAATGATGAGGACTGTGTTGTTATTTATAGAAAGGGACAGGAGGTTAAAATTCAAAATTTTAAAAGCAGTGGTGAGAGTGATACCGGGAGTGCTAATGCTTCAAGTGCTCCTGATAAAAGTGATATTGTAAATATTAACACTGCAGAAAAAGAAGAATTAATGACACTTACAGGTATAGGAGATGTTAAAGCTGACGCTATAATTAAATATAGAGAAGAAAATGGAGGATTTAAGTCTGTAGAAGAATTAATGAAAGCTGGAGGTATTGGAGAAAAGACCTTGAGCAAATTTATCAGACCTGAAGCATAAAAATATAGCCCTTGTATATCAAGGGCTATAAGTTTTTTTCGAAAAACTTTTTCTTAAATGCCTCTGGACAACACCACAGATCAAATGTTATGATAATATTGGAAAGGTAGGTGGGGCACAAT
>NZ_JAENWM010000106.1 GCF_016650035.1 Clostridium sp. | reverse complement strand
TTTTTCTAAAAGTTCCTGCATCTTGTAGGCTTGTTTGCTATGCCTATTTTTATTACTAACTACTCCCTGAACATAAAATTTATAGCGTTATAATAATTCTGTACAAAATCAAGTTTTACATATTAGTTTCCGTGACTACTCAATTAATCATATTTACTACAAGCCACTATGCCTTTAGGCTAGTGGTAGTTGACTTTTCCCTCAGCACTAGTTCGCCTGTATTTCCGACATACTGAATTTTATTCTACAATAATTTAATTATATCATAGCTTTAAATAAAATAATCACTTATGTTTTTTTATAAAAGTAGAAGTAGGGTTCTTTTGCCTATCCCCCCCGAAAAGGTATATTAGTGTGGAATTTCTACTTGCAGTCTATTGAATATCCCATATAATAGGTGTCCGAAGCGACCCCCTTCCATTTAATTGTTGCTAAGAATTCCAATAAAAATAAGCTCCTTTCAGTGCAATGCACTAAAAAGAGCTTATCCAAAACAAAATATAAAGAACGTTATTCATTAAAACGATATTACACCTAAAGCAGCTAAAATATTTGTTATAACTATTAATAACGGGAAAGACATTGCAGTTCTAAAAAGAAATACTTTAGTTACATCCCAAAAGCTTAAACCAATTTTACTTTTAACTAAAACCATTCCAGTTTCAGACATAAATACTAACTGGGTAAATGCTAATACACCAATAAAAAATCTTGAGGCTTCAGAAACCGATGTACTGATAAATAAAGCTGGCAAATACATATCTGCAAATCCAGCAACCGATGCTGGTGCCATGATTGTCGCTACTTCATTACTATACCCTATCCAAGTATAGAAATATACCAGTGGTGCACTAATGATATTGAAAAACTGGGTATATTCTGCCACTACCAAAGATAATGTTCCAACCGCCATAATAATAGGTAAGAATCCAACGTATATGTTAACAATACTTTTTAACGACTGAATAATTACTTCTCCAATTTTGGCATCTCCTGCCTGCTTTATTGCAGATTCATATGAATACTCAAAAACAGTTTTATCTTTTGGAATCTCAATTATACTCGGAGTTACCCCTTCATCATAAGTTGGTGGAAATTTCTTAAGTGCCATTCTAGATGTAATAAAAGCCACTATAACAGTTACTAATGCAATAGATCCATAAAATATCGGGAAAATATGCGCAAACCCTAGCTCTTCAGCTACTGCAGAAGCAAATGCTATACCTACAATAGAAAAACTGGTTGCAATTATATAAGCTTCTCTTCTATTATAGTATCCTCTTTGATATTGGGTATCCGTTACCACAATACCAATTGTACCATCACCAACAAAGGATGCAATAGCATCGATAGTTGAATAGCCTGGTACCTTAAACAACTTTTTAACTATAGGACCTAATAAAATACCTATAAATTCAACCATACCAAAATGTGTTAATAATGGAAGGGCAATAATAGCTACAAAGAATGTTATATAAAGTGTGGTTAAAAGACCACCAGCTCCTGCCATCAGCCCGCCAGTACCGCCGTCTAAAATCATAGCTGCAAACTCATAGTTTTGAAACCAATTATTAATCACCATAAGGTATAAAAATGATCCAACTACCCTTAATACAACATTTAAAGGTGATGCTTTGAATACAGAATTAACATACCCATTTTTTGAAGAATAAAAGATAAAAAGCATAGTTGCAATTAACACAACCCATGCACAAATAATAGTGAAACCAATAAATGAATCAAACATATTGTCTGTAACAAAATTTAATATGTGGGATATAGCAATTTTACTTTCTCCATTAATATTAATTGGTATTAGAAAAAAAATAAATCCAAAAATAGATAAAAATACAAACTTTAACTTATTTATCATACTTACAAACCTCCATTATGTCTTAACTACGATGCACAATTTCTAGAATAACATATGTCCAAAAGTGTTGCAATAGGTTTTTGCATATTTAGTCGGTATTTTGTATATTTAGTCGATTTAATGTATATTAGAAAGTAAAACTTGTCCACATACGTTTCCAAATTTTACTACGGTGTCGTACCAGCCAACCATAGCCATCAATCTAACAAAACCAATTAATGTTAAAATTATGTAGGTTACTCTTCTGAGGAGTGCAGGTTTAGTAGGAAAAGCCCGTGTTTTCCAATACTGCCAAGTCCTACTTTCTCCGCCAAAAGAGGGTAGTTCACTTCGCCACCAACGGCAGGCCCTGCTTCAGTTTTATAACCACGTTGTTTTAGAAAACCAGTAAAATTATCAAAAGCTGGAACAGTTTTGTTGCCAATGGAAACAACGAAAAAGCCGTGAAGTAATTCACAGCTTTTGTATTTCTGCTTTTCCAATAGCTACACAAGCTCAATGAAAAGGAATTATTTGATTTATTTGATTTTAGTATCAATTAAATCCCTTGCATTATCAAGTAACTTAGAAGGTACATATATATCGATGCTAGAAGTACCTGTAAACCCATAAATACCATCAATGCCTTGGCATTTTTTTAATGAGGGTATACCAAAGGACGTTAGTTTTGATTGAATTATTTTTGCATCAAAATCCTGACTGACAGATATAAGAAAGACCTCAATGTCATTTTCTGTTATTTCTTTATTTTCTTCTTTTTCATATTCAATCATTTCTAATAATTCACTTCCACAGTCGCTACAATTTGTAAATCCCTCACGATACTCACATTTACATTTTGGACACCATAACATAATAACATCTCCTCAAAATAATTTTGATTTGTAAAATCTTATTACTTTAATATTGCTTCATAATTGTTTTTTATTATTTCAAATACAACCTTATTAAATCCTGATTCCAATCTTAGTATAGGAAAGCCTTTTAATGTATCATTTATAATTTCCATTATCTCTTCTAAGTCAATCTTAGGTACCTCATAATTATACCCCTCTAATATTGGCTTATAATTATTTCTTGTAAATGCTGTTGAATACCATGTATTTTCTAAACCACTATTATTAAGAACTCCTGATAAGCCTAAATTATTATCAAAATTTGGTGCAAGTCCTACTGGTTCTCCATCTTTTCTTAATATTCCAAAGTTAAATGTATGTCTATCTATGTTATAGCACAACGCATCCATAAATGTAATATTCAAGAAATCTTCTATATAACCAAGTTCTTTTATAATATTTATAGAATCATCTATTTCCCAATAATCGCGAACAAAGCTGAACATTGGCTCGAAGTCAACTTCTCCATTATTAGTAAAGTCTTTGCACTTAACTAATGCTCCATCTTCAATAGCTTCATATTTAACAGCATTGAATCCAAGTGTAATAGCAATGTTTCCTATTAATACTTCAGCGAAATTCTCTTTGTAAGTACCCTTTTTTATCATATACCAATATCCATCAATAAGCTTCCAGCACTTTTCAAAACTTCCTATGTTGGTTAATTCAGGACTTATATCTACATCATTAAATTTTATCTCTGTAGCATTACCATATAAAGCAATAGTATTTAGCCCATCAGATAACCTACTTCTCACTTCATTATAGGTTATATCTTCATCCATCCACTTTAGCCAATAACTGTCTGTTATACATATAGCTCTAGCTTTAATAACTATTTCCTTAGGAACCTCTGATCTGACACTTAATCTACGCCTTACTTGCCTTGAATTTGTCCTATTGGTGTCTATTACTCTAGTTTGTAGCCATGCTTCTAAAGAACCTGCATTCTTATTTATCATTATTACTGGTAATAAATTATCATCCAACGACTTTACAAACTCTGTGTCTTTTATTTCAGCTACTCTTTTATCCTTGTACATCAAATACCCAGTAAAATTATTTTCTTCTTTCTTTGCATATTTATTTGCTATGTTTATCAAATCTGTTGTATTCATATATTCCCTCCTTTCCACAATTTAGTATATATCACATTCCCTTTATTATATATTATAACCAAGCTTTATATTTTAAACAACGGCTCATAAAAATCTTCTACTCATTATACTGTAAATTTTTAGGTATTGACAGAATTTCCTTTATTGGGCAGGGAGATCCTTAAGTACTGATTACTATGGCAATGTAGTAACAGGTTACTATGGTAATCCCTACGGTGATAACTATGGATATTTTATCGTTATTAACAATAATGGTGATACTTTTGGGACATCTGTCCCAATGGCACAAACCATGGTAGCAAATACTTCAATTAATTCTACTAATGGAGATGTATTATTTCTTTATGAAAGCGATGGAAATATATATCTTAGAGTTTCTGGAGATAGGCTCGAAGGGTATGATTTAAATGTTTCTAATAGTAGTTTATATTTTGATTCAGATAATGACCAAAATACAGCCTCTGTGTCCGTAACGTCTATGGCAACAAACCCACTTACTATTAATAGTATAAATATCCAGGGAGATTTTAGTTTAGATAGAGCTGCTATAGGAAGTCAGATGATAAATAACCAGATAGCAGATATTAATGTAACTTTTACTCCTACACATACTGGTACAAGCACTGGTAAAATTATTATTAACTATGGAAGTCCTGCAGAGGAAAAAATTATTAATCTTACAGGCGTTAGAGCAAAAGAAATAGATTCTACCCCACCAATCTTTAGTGTTTCAGGAAATCCAACAACATGGACAAATAGTAATGTTACACTATCTGTTTCTGCGTCGGATACTGGTTCTGGGCTAAATACCGGTGGTGCTTATAGTTTTGATGATGGGAAGACTTGGCAGGAAAGTAATAAAAAAGTCTATGATCAAAATACTGATGGCATAGTAGTAAAGGTTAGAGATGTAACAGGAAATATAGCAACTTATGAGACTATAAATATAGACAAAATAGATAAAATTAAACCTATAATTACTGGAGCTAGCGATTCTACTAGTTATTTCATTGGAAGGGTGATAAAGTTAAATGATACTTTTGGTGAAATTGCTGAAGCAACATACAAAAATGGCACAAATACTGAAACTTCATTTAAGGACTCAGATTTATTTGAAAAAGCAGGTAAATATACTTTAACATTGAAAGATAAAGCTGGAAATTCACAGATTTTATCATTTGAAATAAAGGAATTACCTAAAGCCCAGGATGTTGTGTATACAACAGAATTTAAAGCACTGCTTGATGGTATAAGAGCCGAATTTGATAAACGTAATGATATGCCTGAGGCATATAAAACAGCAACTGAGATTAAAATAAAAGCTTTAGAAGATGATATTCTCAGATAATAGAAGATTCGAAAAATGTAACGCTTCATGATAGTAAAAATGATGTAACAGTTACAGGTATCGATGGAACTTCATTTACACCTGATGTTTACCTTTTAGTAACTCCAATTATAGGGAGTGGCACTAGTACTACAAAGTTCAATAGTGCGTTAGTTATTGTTGAGAGTGCATCAAAAGATGATCCCACGCTTGAAGGAAAAAAACTTCTAGCACTTTATGATGTATCACTATTTAGTATTTATTACATCTCATTTCAGTGACTATGGTATTGTTGGAAAGGTAGCTGAAAAAGCGGTAGTAGAAAAAATGCCTAAAACAGGTTCAGTAATTGATTCAAATGTATTAATAGTTGGAGGTATTCTTTTATTCCTTATGGGAACAGCTCTTATTGTACGAAAAAGTAGGAAAACCAAAAGAAAGCATAGTATTTATAAAATGTGAGAATTTCCATGGAGGATTTGCTTAAGACAGATTTATATAATTAGCAAGTGGGACGCTTAACACCCCACTTAGGTAACTGTGACTTAGGAAAAACAGTAAATTATTAGTTGGAATTTAGAATGAGCATCAGTGGCTGGAGTAGTAGCTATCGATGCTTATTTTATTTTAATTATTTCACCAGGTAAATGTTCTAGCAACAAAGTAATAATTCTGTCGTAATCCTCTTTTTTATAATAATGAATATTTTCGTTTAAATTGCGTGTAATAAATGAAACCTTCACATAATTTCCAAGAGATACTTGTACATTTTTCAGGTTATCCCATCTTCCAGAACGAATGCCACGTATGACATTAAAACCTTTGAGAGTAATTCCTTTTCTAGCCCATGACAAAATTAAAAAGGCTGCTCCTAAAATCCCTAGTATGATATGAACCCATGTTTTAGCGTATAAATAAGTAACCCCCAGTATGAACATACTACCGATTACTATAAATATAATTTCTACAGTTTGTTTCCTTGCTGGAATGATCAAATCTCTTATGTCATTTAAACAATCTAGAATAGCTATAATAAAAAATACAAATATTAATCCACCATAAATCATATTTATCCTCCTCTAAATTTCCTACCATCTTTATAGTTCTTTCTTACATTTTACAATTATAAATTTTATTGGAGGTTTATTTTCCTTGTTCTTGCTCGGCTCGTCAATTTCTGAAAACTCTATCAGTCCATATTTATAAACTTATTTCTCTCACCATTATTCAATAAGTGGATAAGAGCATAGCAAAATATACCGTCATAGAGTTTGTTATCAAAAGGCATGTCAGTTACTGAACCATGAAAAATACTAATATCAAGCCCGTTTTTCCTCGCCAAATCAATCGCTGTTTTCGAAATCTCAATACCTGTTACATTTATTCTATTGTCAATAAAAACCTTTGCATTTCTGCCATATCCAATACCTGGTACCAGTATGTCCTTAACATTCCTTTCAATAAAAAAGTCCTTTGTCAAAATTGCGGAGTCTGAAGGTTCAAATCCCCACATCGTTTGTTTTTCTATAAAACTCGATTCCCAGAATTCCGTCATATCTCCATCTCCTTTATGTTTTATTCTAAATAGGATGTAATTATCTTTTTTATAATAACCAACCCGCCAATAATTCGCATTATAACCTACCAATTTAATAATATATTACCATAAAATATCACTAAAATAAAGATTATGCTATTCCTAACCTACATATATTTGATAAAATAAATTTACTTGTCCCAAAAATAATAATAATATAAAAAGGCGAGTAATCATCGGCAATATACTGCCAATTACTCACCTTAAAAATCCTTCACTTTTAATAATTATTTATATTTTTCAATGTATTCTAAAAGTGCCATGCTAGCCAAATCTATGCTTTTATATTCTTTATAATTCTCTGTAAACTCTTTGAATTGCCCCAAAACATCTGAATACAATCTGATAGTAGCCGTAGTCTTGAATTCTCCATTAGTAATATCTTCATTAATCTTTAACTCTTGCGTTTGTGGTACATCAATTATAATTTTATAATCTGTTATTTCAGTTTCCGTTTCAGCTTCAATTTTATCTGATACTTTTTTCTGTTCTTTTATAAATTCATAAGCTGAATCAATAGCTTCCTCTATGCTATCCGAATTAAAGCTCGCACAAGGTATTTCATCATCTAAAGTTAAACAATATTTAGAACTTGATTGGATTTTCACCTTATACCCTGCTTCTATAAGTTTTTCTAACTTACTCATATTTCACACACCTTTCATTTTTTCAGGCCTCTTTTAGAGTTACATTTTTCAGTTTACAATCTAATACCTATAATTTTATTATGCCATAGTTTACTATATATTATGTTATTAAGTTAAGTCATCTAAATACCATTTAATACTATTAATTAATATATAGGAAGTCCAATTAACAAGGAGTGCGTTGGCTTCAGTATCTTAATAAATACATCAGTTAAGCATTTAATTAAATTCTTGCTAAATTTTACAAGATTCTAGTTAAATTTAAATAAATTTAAATAAATTTAACTAGAATCTTAATATGCGAATATATGTTCGTATAGTGGTAATAATATTATTTATACTTAGGAGTGTTAATATGAGTTTTAAGACCGCATAATCACTTTTTTATTCTACATTTTTTATCCATATCATACATCATTTTTATAATTCCTATTAAGTAAATAACGACCTGTGCAATAGTTATATAATTATAAAATTTGCTGTTAAAAAAAGCGCCACCAACCCCTATAAGAATAGTTAATAGGCCAGTATACAACATATCTCCGCCTACTATCCTTGATACTTTATCTTTATCGTATTTTTTCGCATCAAATCCATTCAGCATATCTCCTGCATTTTGACTTTTAATTACCCATCCTAAAAATGTAAACATCCCTCCCATAATTAATGTAATTATAATTAACCCATATACATCCATACTTTTCATATAAAACCTCCTGCATTTTATTATTGTTATATTATATTAATTACTATTAGAATTAAGGCTATTTATGTGTTGAATATGGTATGTATCTTTAATTCTCTTCAAATCTCAGCAGCTTCCTCTTTTCTCCCATTAGCATTTTAACTTTCCATTACATGCACTCTATCCATTATACCTACATTACATGCAATTTGTTGCAAATCAAAAAAACTAAATCCTGATATTACTTAAATAATAACCATCTTGCCTTCTAAAACTTTTAAAATTAAATTATATATTTAGTTATAGTATTGTATAAATTAGAAAGCAATTGTTAAAACTATATTTTGACATAAAGCTATATTTTTACTATAATCAGTTTTATATCATACTATATTTTACAAAGGAGTTTTTGAAATGAATAACAATGAATTTAGAGCAATGCTCATAACAGAAACTGAAAACAAAGAATTTAAAAGAGAAATTACAACTAGACACATAAATGATCTACCAGAAGGCGATGTAATAATAAATGTAAAATATTCTTCATTAAACTATAAAGATGCTCTTTCCGCTACAGGAAATAAAGGAGTAACTAGAAATTATCCACACACACCCGGAATCGATGCTGCAGGTATTGTAGCCCAGAGTAATAATGATAGTTTAAAAATTGGAGCTGAGGTACTTGTAACAGGGTATGCATTAGGAATGAGTACATCAGGTGGTTACAGTCAGTATATTAGAGTCCCTGCGCAGTGGGTAGTAGAACTTCCTTCAAATCTTTCTCTAAGAGAGAGTATGATATATGGTACTGCTGGATTCACTGCGGCACTATCAGTTTGTAAATTAGTCAATTCAGGTGTTAAGCCTAGTGACGGAGACATATTAGTAACCGGATCAACTGGCGGCGTTGGAAGTATGGCCATTTCAATTTTAAGCAAGATTGGTTATAATGTCACTGCTGCTACAGGAAAAGCTTCTGAAAAAGATATGTTACTTGGAATTGGTGCAAAGAACATAGTTGATAGGAATGAAATAGATGACACTTCTGGGAAAGCACTCTTAAAGCCTAGATGGGCTGGAGTAATAGACACAGTAGGTGGAAATATATTAGCTACAGCCATTAAAACAACCAATTATGGTGGTAGTGTAACTTGTTGTGGAAATGTTGCATCCGCTGAATTAAAAACGACAGTTTATCCCTTTATTTTAAACGGAATCTCATTATTCGGAATAGATTCTGGTAAATGCCCTATGGATATTAGGCTACAGATTTGGAATAAATTATCCTTAGATTGGAAGATTATTGATTTATATACTAATGTGAATGAAGTGTCTTTAGAAGGATTAAATAGTGAAATTGATACTATACTTACCGGAAAACACAAAGGTAGAACTATAGTTAAGCTCGATTTATAGATTGTTAAAAGCTATGAATCAATAGTGAATTGATTCATAGCTTTTAATTTAGAATAGAAGCAAGTAATTCTTGAATATCCATATCTGTTATTATGGTCTTCTTAAGCACAGTAGTTTTTCATTCTTTCAGAATGTTTCTGCTATAATTCATCTATTAGATCATAGTAATGATTTCATCCTCTTTTAATCTTGACTTAGGTAATTCAGCATTAAAATCTTTATCACTGCGATAACCTAACCCAACTATAGCAATTGCAGTGTATCCTTTTTTACGTAAACCTAACTCTTCATCTAAAACTTTTGCATCAAAACCTTCCATTGGTACAGCATCAATGCCAAGAGCCGCAACACCTAATAAAAGATTACCAATGTTTAAATATACTTGTTTTTCCATCCAATGTTGTAAATCTTTCGAATCATAGCGATGTATATTTACAAATATTGAACGTCCCATATGTTGATTATCCTTAAATTTTTGCCCGGTAAAACGACCATCAGTATCCTCTTTTTCTAATACATGAAGTAAATAGTCCTCATCCATATCAGTTTTGGAACAAAATACAACAACCTGAGATGCATCTAACACTTTAGCTTCATTAAAACTAAAAAAGCCTTGAGTGCTTTTACTAATTTGTTTTTTACCTTCATCTGTATTTGCAATTACAAAGTGCCATGGTTGCCCATTAACACTAGATGCACTAAGTCTTAAAAGAGCCTTGATTTTGATAAAATCTTCATTGGAAATTTTCTTTGTAGAATCAAACTCCTTTACAGAATAACGTGTGTTTAAAATTTCAATTAAGTTCATATTCTTTTCCTCCTCTTATTTCTATATCTTTTTTATTATTTGGTCATTATCATTATTTTATTATAAAAACAAATTTTATTTTGTTTTTAGGAATACCTCATTCAATACCATGTAGAACTCTTCAAGAGGTTCATTATTTCTACTTGATTTCATTCTTACTAAGGCTCCTTGCCAACTATTGGCTATTGCATCTGCCAAAATTAAAGCATCTATGACTGGTTTAAATGACTGGTTCACTTCTGCTTCTTTAATACATTTAAGAATTTTACTGGCAACCTCTTGATGTAGTTCATTAGTCACATCTGAAACATCCTTATTCACATCCGCTAATTCCTGAGATATATTTCCAAGAAAACATCCTAATTTAAATCCCTCATTTCCCATATTGTCAATATTACATCGATAAAACTTCCTAATCCTATCTAATGGCTTTATTTTTGTGTCTTCTAAAATTAGAAAATTATCCGCACCTAATTCATTCATATAATATCTCAAAGACTCAATGGCATAATCCTCCTTAGATTTAAAATAATTGTAAAATGAACCTTTAGGGATTTTTGCTGCATCAACCAAATCTTTCACACTTGTGGCATTATAACCATTTAAGTACATGACCCCTATAGATTCTTCAATTATTCTTCGTTTCTCCAAGGTTTTGCGATTCATGTTCTTACCTCCCTCTATTTAATATCAACATACGATTGAGAAGATTTCATATTTCTTGAATTTCAACTTGTAATTACAATATAAATATATTCATCTTAATAGTAATTATATGACCAGTCGTCTTGAATGTCAATATTTATTTAAAAATCTAACCTTTCACCTTCATCTAAATCTTAAATATACAATCAACTAAATTTTTTAAAAACTCTTGTTTTTTAAGACGACTGGTCGTATAATATATTTGTACTTAAGTTTCATAAGTTTCGTATAGAAACGTCAAAGTATAATAAATGTTGTATAACAAAAGGAGTTATAATATGAATTTAACAGAAAAACTACAATCTCTTTACAATAAAGGAATTGATCAAACACCTAAAGA
>NZ_JAENWM010000085.1 GCF_016650035.1 Clostridium sp. | reverse complement strand
TGTTTCTTTCAAAAAAAGTATAGCATACACTAGGTCTATTAAATTTACCCAAAATCATGATATAAAAAAAGTAAAGCACCAACAATTTGTTGGTGCTAATGTTTCACTTATTTAGGGACATTTTCAAAAATGCTTGACATACTAATATATTTTTCATTAATAAATTGGTATTAATTGTTTATATTCTCCGAAAAAACGAGAACATAAGTTTGATGTTCTTACATTTATATGGTATAATTCTACTACGAATGAGAGGTGTTTCCAATGATAACTGAAAAAAAAGATAAACAAAGTGAAATATATAATTTTATAAAGGATCAAATTCAATTAAAAGGATATCCGCCTTCAGTAAGAGAAATATGCGAGGCTGTATCATTAAAATCCACATCCACAGTTCATGGGCATTTAGAAAGGTTAGAAAGAAAAGGATATATTCGTAGAGATCCTACTAAGCCTCGAGCAATTGAATTATTAAAGGATTCGGTTATAAGAAAAGAATTAATAGATATCCCTATTATAGGAAAAATAACTGCCGGTCAACCAATTTTAGCTGTTGAAAACGTTGAAGATACATTTACTCTTCCTTTAAATTTTACTAGAACCAATAATGAACTCTTTATTCTTAAAGTTTCTGGAAGCAGTATGATTGAAGCTGGAATATTAGATGGAGACTTAGCTATAATTGAGAAGACCAATGTCTCTAAAAATGGTGACATAGTTGTAGCTCTTATTGATAATGAAGCAACTATAAAAAGATTTTTTAAGGAAAACGGCCATATAAGACTTCAACCTGAAAATTCATCCATGTCCCCTATTATAGTTGATGACTGTTCAATTTTGGGTGTACTTGCTGGTATTTATAGAAAGTATTAACTCATCACTTTTAAATAATGTGTATATAACAAAACCCTGCAATGATTTTCCATTGCAGGGTTTTGTTTATCAATTACTATGTAAATGAATGTATATTGCCTATCTTAAAGGACTTTTGAAAGTGCTATTAGTATTCCTATCTTAGCGTGATCAAAAGTAAGCCCACCTTGAAGATATGCTATATAAGGTTCTCTAATCGGTGCATCTGCAGATAATTCTATAGATGCGCCTTGAATAAATGCTCCTGCAGCCATTATAACCTTATCTGTATATCCTGGCATATCCCAAGGTTCACATTCTACGAAAGAGTCAATTGGCGAGCCAGCTTGTATTCCCTTACAGAAATTAATAAGCTTTTCTTTATCATTAAATTTGATAGCTTGAATTATATCGCTTCTTTTATCATTATATTTAGGAAGAACTTCAAAGCCAGCAAGTTCCATAATTCTAGCACAGAAAATAGCACCCTTCAGAGCTTCCATAGATACGTGCGGTGCTAGGAATAGTCCTTGATATAAAGAACGCATAACACCAAAAGTAGAACCACACTCCCCTCCTATACCAGGAGTTGTTAGTCTATATGAAGCTTGAACTACATATTTTTCTTTACCTGCTATATATCCACCTGTAGGTGCAATTCCTCCACCAATGTTTTTTATTAGTGAACCAGCAACTAAATCTGCACCTACATCTGTAGGCTCAGTAGCTTCAATAAATTCGCCATAACAATTGTCTACAAAACAAATTACATTTGGATTTATAGCTTTTGCCGACTTTATAATTTCTTCTATTTCAGAAATTAATAGTGCTTTTCTCCAGCCATATCCAGTAGATCTTTGAATATGAATTAACTTTATCGACTCATCATTAAGCAAAGTATTTTTCATTAGTTCAATATCAACTTTAAAGTTATGGTCTAATTCTAATTGCTTATATTTTACGCCATAATCTTTTAATGAACCTATATCTTCCGTAACATTTATACCTATTATATTAAGAAGTGTATCATAAGGCGTTCCGCATACAGACATCATGGTATCATTAGGTCTTAAATTACCAAATAATGCTGCCCCAATTGCATGTGTTCCATTTACGAAATGTGGTCTAACTAATGCACTCTCACAATTGAAAATTCTTGCATATACTTTATCTAATGAATCACGACCAATATCCCCATAACCGTATCCAGAGGAATTTGTAAAATGAGAGTCGCTAATTCTTTCATCTTGTAGTGCAGTCAAAACCTTTAGTTGGTTGAATTCTCTAATTTCATCAAGCTTTATAAATTCACTTTGTACATCTTGTATAGCTAACTCATAGAGGCCTAGTATTTCAGAACTTATTTTGTACTTATTTTGAAGGTGTGTTTTTGTTATATCTAGCATGCTTTAAGATCTCCTTTTATCATTAAGTTATTATGTATACACTGAAAATAACCTATCTATTTATTTCAACTACCTTAGTAATAGTAACATATATAATGGAAATGTAGAATAGTTTTATATAGACTTATCCTACAATTTCAATATAAAGCATTCATTAAATTATATTATTACCCTTTAAAATATCATAAGCACTTTTTAGAAACAACAAATCTCTACTTTGAATAAATTTGCCAATATAATTGTCTGGAATATCATTTTCAAGTATAGTTAAAGCCTCATCAAAATCAACCCATTTTAACTTAAAACCATCACTAATTTCTTCATCAGTAAATGATGTTGCTTTAATTTCTCCTTTAGCCTTAGCATAATAGCAATATGATATTTGCAGTTGTTGAAATTCATTTCTATATTCTATAATTATGCCTATTTCACCTAAAACATCAATATTAACCCCTACCTCTTCCATTACCTCACGATGTAAAGCAATTTCTATACACTCACCTTCTTCAATTCCACCACCTGGTATCTTATGATAGTTGTTTTTAGATACGTACAGTAATGCTGTTTTACCTGAGTCATTTATTACTATGGCTCTTGCTGCTTTCCTAAGTTTATAAACAACATCAGTATTTTTACTATTGTAACCAATATCTTTTTCGTATATTTCATTTATCAATTCCATTAATTTTTTCCCGCCTTTTATATAAGTAGCTTTCTATTTGTTACTTATATTTTTTAAAAATTAAAGATCTAGTTGTTGCATCTCTACTAGTCTCCCCGTATGCATCGCTATCCCTGCAATCAGTTGCTCGTCTTGTTCTACTCTTCTGCTATCTCCTTAACTTCGTAAATAATCTCTTCAACAGTTTCTTCTAATTCTTCACCGACTTTTCTATATTCTATTTCAAATTGATCATTCTGATTCTTCATAAAGTACATTAATGCATAATAAGTAGGCTTGAATTTATCCTTTAGTTTAAAATCACTATCGTCAAACAATTTATATAGTGTGTTGTTTTGTTTTTTAGCCATTAGCAGTATCAAATATTTGTTTATAGACTTATTATATTCATCTGTATTATTACATAATTGTAAAAATACATCGACCTTTTTTATTGATTCTTCTATTCGATCCTTCCAAAGTAAATTTTCAGCTGAGTTAAATATTGCGTCAATTTCGACCTTATCAATCTTCTTAAAGGTTAGTTCTTCCCTACTGCACCAGGTTTCAAGAAAATCTACAAGATATTGTACCTTTTGTTTTTCTTTTTTTCCTCCAAACCTCATTAGATACCATATATTAAAAAATCGTTCCTTGATTTGATACATGTAATTTTTCTTATTTACAAGTGGTTTATTTATTATTCCGCTTTTTTCTAATTGATTTAGATGAGCTGATACTTCTTTGCTTTGCATTCTTATTTTATCTGCAATTTCTTTTGTGGTTATTGCATCCCAGCTTAACGCTATAACATCAACAATTTCTTGCTGCACTGGAGATAAACTATCCATTGTGTGTTTATAAAAAGGTGTTACTCTATCTATTAATATTTCTAGTTCTTTAAAGGCTGTTCCACTGTTCCCAATAATAGTATTGAAAAGTAGTAGCATGATTCTTGGCGCACCACCGGTTAGCCTCCTTAAAGCTTCTATTTTTCCACTATTACTTTTAAGTACCTCATATATATTTTTTTTATTAGTAATCTCACCTAACTTTTCAAAAAAAACCACAGTTTCTGCTGCCTTTAAACCTTTCAATTTTATATGCTTAAAAAAGTCATAGAAGGGTTTATTGTAATCAAAAGTAAATTCTAAAACCTCTGACGATGCGCCTATAATTCGTATTTCAGAAGAAGTTAAAAGAATTTCTCTAAGTTTTTGCTGTTCATGAATTTTGAACTTCTTTAATATATCGAATGTATTATCTATTAAGAGTGTATATATTTTATCCTCTTCATCATTATATTTATAATTATACTTAACAAAAAATATTTTGTCGCGTTTTTTAACAAAATATTTTTTGTCAGTAATGATATCCACTGTTCAGCTTTACTGAACATAAAAAAAAGTCACTATACTCTAGTGACTTTCAAAATAAATCTAATATAAAATTCTACTATCCACACTTTCTATGGAATTACATCCTGTAAGTACCATAGCCGATTTTAATTCGCCTTTTATTGTATCAATGTAAGATTTCACGCCTTCTGCTTTGCCACCAAAGGATGCAGTTACAAATGGTCTACCAATAAGTACGGCATCAGCACCTAGTGCTAACATTTTAAGTATATCAGGACCACTTCTAACTCCACCATCAGCTAAAATAATTACTTTCCCCTTAACTTCCTCCGCAATTTCACCTAGTACATGTGCTACACCAGGAGTTTGGTCTAATACTCTTCCTCCGTGATTTGATACAACGATTGCAGCTACCCCAGCTTCTACAGCAAGTTTTGCATCATCTGGAGTCATTACACCCTTAAGAATAAATGGAAGCTTAGTGGATGCAACAATTTCTTTAATCTCTTCTACAGTTTTAGGCATAACTGGTTTGCCAGCAAGCGCTAGGGTAATAAGACCACAAGCATCTATGTCCATACCTATAGCAAATACACCTGCCTTTTCTGCTAATTTGATTTTTTCTATAACATTAGTGTTTTCCCAAGGCTTTATTATTGCAATCCCATTTCCACCCTGCTTTTCTAATTCAGAAAGATTAGTTGTAAGGAATGAATCTACAGCGGTATCCCCTACCATAGGGAAAATTCCTGCTGAAAGACATCCACTTATAACCCAAGATATGTACTCCTCTTCACTAAATTTACCACCCATATTTAAGGTAGTGCCAGAAATGGGTGCTGCAAATACAGGCATATCCATTTTTCGGCCAAATAATTCTATGGATGTATCGGGATCTTTTGCATCATGTATAGTTCTCATATTAAGTTTATACTCCGATAGAGCCTCTATATTGATTTTAAAGGCATCCCCCGTTCCTTTACCACCCATTCCAGGAACCTCGCCAGCACAAGCCACACCATTACATACAGGACATACTCTACAACTTTTATTTAAATTACCTTTAGCTTCTTTTAAAATATCTTTATAATTCATTTTATTTTCCCCCTAATTTATAATTGTTAATTCATCTAGATTTTCTTCTGTGAAAACTTTTATGCCACTTTCTAATAATAACTCCGCAGTAACTCCATTACCTGGCCTTTTAGCTCCACTAAAAGTTCCATCGTATATTTGCGCTGTTCCGCAAGAAGGACTTCTCGCCTTTAGTATAGCAATATTTGCGGAAACTGCTTCTGCAATTTTTAGAGTTTCATAAGCTCCTTTTAAAAACTCGGAGGTTACATCATCACCACCTGGTCCAAGAATTTTAGCTTTACCATCTAACACATTCCTACCGTTTCCATTAACAATTTCATGTGGAGCCCTAGGAGTTTCTTGTCCACCTAGTTGTTCTGGGCAAACAGGAATTGCTTTTCCTTCTTTTAAGAGTTTGAGTACTCTTGCATCTAAATTATTTCCACCATCATATTTACAATTAATGCCGCATAAACAAGCACTCACAATATATATAATATCACCTCCTTTATTTAAGTTCTACCATAGTAACACCACTACCACCTTCACCATAATCTCCAAGCCTATAGGTTTTAGCATGGCCATGCCTCTTTAACATGTCAGTAATAGCGGTTCGAAGAACCCCTGTGCCCTTACCATGGATAATGGTAATTTCTTTAAGGCCGCCTAAATAGGCGTCATCTAAATACTTGTCAACAGTATATATAGCTTCCTGAGAATCCATACCTCTTAAATCTACGGAGGTAGATACACTTCTTAAATTCAGTTTCATCTCTCTTTTAATAATCTTTGCCTTTTTCTTATCTTCTTCAGTGATTTTTGACTTTCTAAGGTCATCTAATTTAACATTTATTTTTATAATTCCTGCTTGAACCTGTACTTCGCCTTTGCTATCAGGTTTAGAAATTACAATAACCTTTTGGTTAAGAGAAGGTAAATATACCTCTTGACCTAGTTTTACAGTTTTTAGCTTCTCACCTAGTTCTTCAGTACTTTTTACGCCCTGTAAATCTAATTTTTCCAGTTTGTTCTTGATTTTTATTCTTTCTTCTTCAAGCTTTTGCCTTGCGTCGGATGAGTAACCAAGTTTTTCGAGTTCTCTCATGTTTTTAATAATGGTATCAGATTCTTCCTTAGCATTTCTAATTAATAGTTTTGCGTCTCTTTGAGCCTGATACATTGCATTTTCTCTGATATTTTCCATTTTATATAACTTTTCCTGATATTTATCTTTAAGCTTACTAGCTTCTAGTTTCAATCCTTCTGCTTCTCTAGCATCTCTTTCTGCCTTTATGCTCTTTTCTTGTAGCGTTTGAACTAATTCTTCAAACTCTAAGGTGTCTTTAGAAATGTTTTCTTTAGCATTTTTAATAATGTAATCAGGTAACCCTAATCTCTTAGAAATTTCAAAAGCATTTGATTTACCAGGAACTCCGATTATTAGTCTATAGGTAGGGCTTAGTGTATCAACATTAAATTCTACAGAAGCATTTTCTACCCCTGTTGTTTTTAGTGCATATCCTTTTAATTCACTATAATGTGTGGTTGCCACTACTTTTGTACCTCTTGCTCTTAAATCTTCTAAAATTGAAACTGCAAGAGCTGCACCTTCTGTTGGATCTGTACCAGCTCCCAATTCATCAAATAGTGCCAAAGATTTTATATCTGCTTTTTCAATGATATTCACTATATTTGTCATATGAGAGGAAAATGTAGATAAACTTTGCTCTATACTTTGCTCATCGCCTATATCTGCAAAAATCTCGTGAAAAAAACTAACTGTGGAGCCTTCCCTAGCAGGAACTAAGATACCACTAAGAGCCATTAACTGGATTAAGCCTACAGTTTTTAAAGTTACTGTTTTACCTCCTGTATTTGGACCTGTTATTACTAAGGATGTAAAATCTCTTCCTAAATAGATATTACTTGACACTACTTCTCTGGGATCTATCAAAGGATGCCTAGCTTCAATTATATCTATTATACCTTCTTCATTTACACTGGGACTAATAGCATTAATTTCGATAGCATATCCAGCCTTTGCAAAAATAAAATCTAATTCCCATACAATGTTTGCGTTGTTTGAAACGATATCTATATTTTCATATATTTTATAGGAAAGCTCTGCTAAAATTCTTTCAACCTCAGCTTTTTCTTTTAACATAATTTCTTTTATTTCATTGTTCAAGTGTACGAGGCTCATTGGCTCAATGAATAGAGTAGCCCCTGATGAACTCTGATCATGAACTATACCCGGAACACTACCTTTATACTCTATTTTAACAGGAATTACATATCTATCCCCTCTTATAGTATAAAGACTTTCTTGAAGATATTTTGCATTGGATCTAACTAGTGATGTAACCTTATCTTTTACAGAAGCATTTTTTTCCTTTAAAGATTTTCTTAAATTGAAGAGCAAACTACTAGCCCTATCCGAAAGTTCTTCATCACTTATTATGGCTATAAAAATTTCATCTTCCAATTTTTTTATTGGAACAATTCCAATACATATGTCTTCTAAAACTCTAGAAGATAGCTCACCTGCTTTATTACCCACGTAATTTTGGAATAATCTAGCACACCTTAGCATTTGAGCTATTCGAAGTAGTTGAGAAGGCATAAGCGATGCCTCTTTAGATGCCCTTATTATTGCACTTCGAACATCGTATATACCCTCAAAAGGTGCACTCCCTTTTGTTGATAAAAGCAGTAGTGCCTCATTAGTTTCCTGTAAATGTTCTTTTACCTCATAAATATTAGTGTAAGGCTCTAAATTATCTATTAAATCCTTGCCTGCTGTAGTATGTGAATATCCTTTGATTTTCTCCTTGATTTTATTATATTCTAAAACCTTTAAAGACTTCTTATTCATATTTTCACCGTTTTTCCTTTATCATATATTATGGTTAATCAACGCCTCTTTTATAGTGGCCTCTAGTATAGTTTTTTAATTCCCCTTGCCATTCTCTTTTAATATAATTGTTAAGAACCTCTATAGTTTCTTCATAGTTCTCATCTAAAAAATCTAGTCTAAAGGAAAAAATGTTATTTTTTACGATTTCAGACATATTAGAAATCAAATTTACAGGCACATTATTGTAAATATAGCTTCTACAATATTTATCTGTGTTAATACTAAATTCCGCGCCTTTTCTGTCTTTAAGTGTGTAACGTCCTTTGGTACACTTTTCTACGCAAGTATTTTTTTCGCTTTTATTACCAAAAACGCTTCCAATAGCACAGTATTCACTAACCATAAGTTCATATTTTCCATAAACCATGATTTGAAGTGGTAGTGAACTTTTAACTGCTATTTCTTTGATTTCCTTTTGATTTAGTTCAGCACTAATACAAGTTCCATTAAGCAAGTTTTCATAAAAGTCTCCAGAATATCTATTAAAAACATTTAATTTATAATCTCCAATTATAGTTATTTTTTTATTAAATCTATTAATTATCCCTAAATTTGCGGTAATAATACCTTTTACCCTGCATAAATTATTTTCTATAAATTCACATACACTTTCAAATTCACCCTTAATAATATTAGAAATTTTAAGGTACATATTTGCACTGCAGAGGGTTAAGTCAATGTTACATTGTCTCATAAAAGGATTTATAGCAATATTATCAAAGCCCATTTCAAGTACAGCCTTTAATTGTTCCTGTCTTGTTACATATATAAGTGTCTCTGGCATAGTATTGCCTTGATTCTCTTGATGTTCTTTATGTTTTTTATTGTAATTAATTTGAATATTCTTTTCTCTTTTATACTTTCCTATTATATAATTTTGAATATCATCTATTAACTCTCGCCTCACTGAATTTAAGGCAGACATCGGTACAAAACCTTCTTCAAAGCTCTCAAAATCAACTGCATTTATTTTGAAAGGTGTATCTCCTGTTTTAGATAGATTTTGAATAATACGTAGGCTTTCTAATGGTTTATTTACAGCCACTTGAACCAAATCTCCTAAGGCGTGGAAGCTTTCCCCCATATAACTCGCACTTATGCTAAGGGGCTTATTTACACTAAATTCTATTGAAAGATTTAGATCTATCTTCCGCTTATATTTATCACTATAACTCTTTGCAAGTTCATTCATGAGCTCTACATCAGATATCTTATATAAAAAGTCTCCAGCTTTATATTTAGTTGGTTTCAACATAACTTTATTGCCTTTTTCGGCCTTTTCTACATCCAATCCGTTCAAAATAATTTTTGAAATAGAAAATCCATCATCTGAAAACATTATACCATCTTTTAAAACTACATCGTCTAAAAGAGTTACTGACAAATCAGAGGCTACCCTACCTATTGGAAGGCCTGAATTTTTCGGAACCTTGTATGCCATCATATCTTTTCCGGTATTACAATATAGATATGCTTTTGAAAACCCTTCTCTATTAAATAATTGTGTTAAAACTTTAGTATCCTTGTCTAGTTTTTGTATTGTATTATTATAAACATTGTCTAGGGCCCTTCTATATATTTCTACCACACCTGCAACATATTCCGGCTTTTTCATTCTTCCTTCAATTTTCAGTGAAGAAGTACCCGTTGCAACTATATCCTTTAAGTTATCTATAGTACAAATATCTTTTGGACTTAAAAGATATGCCTCGTCTGTCCTATTTGAGTTTTTATCAATTAGTGTATAAGGAAGTCTACAAGGTTGAGCGCATCTGCCTCTGTTCCCACTCCTACCACCAATAATACTACTCATGAGGCACTGCCCTGAATAGCATATACATAAGGCTCCATGTACAAAAACTTCTGTTTCAACTTTTAATGTATTAGATATGTAATTAACTTCTTTTAGACTTAGCTCTCTCGATAAAACTATTCTTTTAAATCCTATATCTTTCAAAAGTAAAGCACCTTCACCATTGTGAATCGTCATTTGTGTAGACGCATGCATTTCAAAGTCCGGGAAATTATTTTTTACTAAGTATATGAGTCCTGTATCTTGAAGGATTAAAGCATCGACTCCCTCGCTATATAAAAACCCTACATACTCCATAATTTCATTCAATTCATTATCTTTTACTAAGGTATTTACAGTAACATATACTCGAACTCCATAAATATGGCAATAATCTACAGCTCGCGCTATATTTTCATTATCAAAATTATAAGCAAAAGCTCTTGCTGAGAACTTGCTTCCTCCTATATAAACTGCATCTGCTCCCATTTGCACTGCAGCTATTACGCTTTCCATACTTCCAGCTGGGGCTAATAATTCAATTTTATCCATTTTCATCTCTCCTAATAACTTTCTATGTTTTATTATACAGTAAATGTTGGCATAAATTAAGAGATTTTATACTTTAGTTGTTAATTCACTATAGTTTTCACTATTTTAAGAGATTAAATACTAAATTGGGGGCACATAACAATTAATAATTGTTATGTGCCCCCAAAAATCTCTAATTGTGAATTTCTAGATAAGTTTTATATAATTCCTTTATTGATCCATTAAAATTATAATTTTCATTAACATAATCTTTTAGTTTACTATCTTTACGTTTTTCAAATCCGCTCTTTACTGCTTTTAAAATACTTGCATTATCATATGGGTCGCAATATAGAGCCATATCCTTAAAATATTCACTTGCACAGCCCTCCACAGTTGATACTATATTACAACCACTTGCGGCTGCTTCAAGTGTAGATAAGCCAGGCATTTCTACAAAACTCGGTAGCACATGCACCTTTGCAAATCTATAAGCATTGTATACATTGTAATTATCCATAAATCCTAAATATACTACATTTTTAAAATCAGTACATTTTTTAAGATACTCTTTGTCATTGCCACTTCCTATTAGGACTAACTGTTTACCTAATTTAGCACATACATCACATAGTGCAAGTTGATTTTTACTCTCACATATTCTTCCCACAGATAAAACATAATTGTTTAAATTATATCTCTCTTTAAAATTATATAGTGGTATCTCTTCGTCCTCGACTTCTACACCATTATAAATAACTTTATACCCTGTTTTCACATTAAATTCATTTTGAATAAGCTGTTTTTCTAATTCACTATTGCAAAATATAACCTTACTCTTTTTTAAAATTTCCTCTTTGTAACTTCTACAACTTTCATATAACTTTATGCTTTCAATTTTATTGTTTATAGTATTATATTTTTTCATATCCCAGTGCATAGGTGATATTACTAAATGTTTTTTATAAAAATTTGCAATCTTATAGTATCTATATGTCTCTCCCGTATTTGCGAGATTAAACAAATGTACTATATCGTAATCGGAATAATCATATATTCCTCCATTATTTATATCTACTGTTAAACCTAACTTCCGAAGATACTCAGCGGTCTTAATCACCTGCACAGAATCACCTGCGAAATTTCTACAATAATCTTGTCTAACACACAATAGAACCTTCATGGTTCAAATCCCCCTATAGCTTGCTACTTTTACCATATAACTATGCTAACTTATGCATATTTATAACATTTAACTAATCATAATTTAGGTTAACTTTATTTTCTATTCTTTTATCTATATACTATTATTCTATACTGTAAAAGTTTCTATATTCGTGTAAAATTAATTTTTAGGTAAAATTAAAGCACCTATAATTTATATAGATGCTTTATCCTAGAATTTTAAGATTGTAATTTCCAAAGGTAGTCCCCTAGTTTATCAATATATCCAATTCTTTTTCCTAATTCAACTCTTGCGATTCCGTCAGTGAATTCATAGGCTTCTTCAAAACTTGCTTCTATAACTATTTTGCCGGTGCAATCTATGTAACCCCACTTCTCTCCGATTTGAACAGCTATTAAACCCTCGCTTATAATATCCACATCATCAAATACAGTAGGTATTATAATACTGCCACTTTTATTAATAAAACCGTATTTGTCATTATCAGAAATTGCGGCAATTCCATTATAAAAACTATCTGCCCATTGAAAGCTAGGCTTTATGACAATCTTACCCTTGTCATCTATAAATCCGTATTTATCTCTTGTTTCAACGGGTGCTAAACCTTCATTGAATTCTCCAGCCACTGTATAATGAAGTGGTATAATGTTCTCTCCGCTAGTATTTATATATCCATACCTTCCATTAGTGCAAATAGGCGCTATACCATTTTTAAAAGGATAAGCATAATCGTAATTTGCATCTATTATAACCTTTCCATCTTTATCTATATAAGCTATTTTGCCACCTATTTGAACTGCTGCAAGTCCTTCACTAAAATCCTGAGCATCTAGAAAATTCGTTGGAACTATTTCATTACCTTCGTTATTTATATAACCCCACATATATCCACTTTTTACTGCTGCTCTTCCTTCTATAAAGAAATTAGCATCTTCGTATTTCGGCTCCACTATAAGTTGTCCAGACAAATCAATATATCCACTCATACCTTTTAATTTCACTTCTGCAAGGCCTTCACTAAACTGATTAACATCATCATATACAGGCTCAATTACAAACTGACCAGCCTTATTAATAAAGCCATACTTATCTTCTCGGCTAGCTATTGCCAGATCATCGTAAAACTCCTCTGCATAATCAAATTTATTTTCTATAACTATGTTTCCTTCTCTATCTATATACCCATATTTCTTTTTTAGTTTAACAGGATATAAGTTTTTCTCCATATTCATATCTTATAACTTCCTTCCTCTAAATACCTTATTATATATCTAATTCATTAAATAATTCTTACAGAAGATTAATACTAACAGGGCAATGGTCTGACCCTACAACCTCATTTAAAATATCTGCACTCTTTATTTCACACAATAAATCCTGGGTTACAAAGAAATAATCAATTCTCCAGCCTGCATTCTTTTCTCTAGCCTTGAATCTATAACTCCACCAAGAGTATTTCGTCTCTGCCTCATGAAGACATCTAAAGGTGTCAACATACCCTTTGGATATGAACTTATCCATCCAAGCCCTCTCTATAGGCAGGAATCCTGAATATTTTTCGTTTGCCTTTGGGTTTTTAAGATCAATAGCATTATGAGCAGTATTATAGTCTCCACAAATAATTAACTTTTTACCTTTTGCCCTAAGTATTTCGCAATAATCCAATAGTGCATCATAGAAATCCATCTTATAATTTAATCTTACTTCATCCTTTTGACCATTAGGAAAATATATATTTAAAAGAGTAAATTCTTGAAACTCGGTTATTACTATTCTGCCTTCACTATCAAATCGCTCTATTCCAATACCGTAAGTAACAGATATTGGTTTTTGCTTAGTGTATGTAGCTACACCGCTATAGCCCTTCTTTTCTGCACAAGAAAAATATGCGTAATAACCTTCTATATTTTTAAGTTCTTCACTTATTTGAACTTCTTGAATTTTGGTTTCTTGAATGCATAAAATATCTGGCTGATCTTCTAAAATCCAATCAATAAATCCTTTGTCTTTTATAGCTCTAATACCATTTACATTCCACGAATAAATCTTCATAAAAACACCTTCCTTATACAGTTATTTTATAGGTTTAACCTAACTATACATTTATTATTTAATATCTGCAATCCAATATCTAAATATCCTAATAATAATATATCATATCATTGAATATTGTAAGATTATATATTTAAACTATTTAATTGGATTTCATAATAACAAATATTGTTCACTAAAAGGTAAAAGCACCTAAATAAATCAGGTGCTTTACTCAAAATAAATTTTACTATATTTTAAATCTACTGATACTTTCTCTTAAATTTTCAGCAAGGGCGTTTAAAGTTTCCGCAGCACTTACTATTTCTTGTAGTCCGGCAGCTTGTTCTTCTGTAGAAGCACTTACCTCTTCTGACGTTGCTGCTGTCTCTTGTGATACAGATGCTGCATTTTCAATCTTTTCACTTACTTTATCTTTGTAACTACTTATTTCTTTTAAAGAGTTATCTACATTATTCATATCAGTTTGAAGTAATTCCATTGCGCCTTCAATCTTCTTGAATGTATCATTAGTAATTTGAACACTTTTACCAGTTTTAGTGTTTAGTTCTTTAGAATATATTATTTGCTCTAGGACTCCATCAACACTTGTCCTTATTACGTTTATTACCTTATCAATTTCAGAAGCTGAAACCGAAGATTGCTCTGCAAGTTTTCTTACCTCATCTGCAACAACTGCAAATCCTCTTCCTGCTTCTCCTGCTCTTGCTGCTTCTATACTAGCATTTAAAGCTAATAGATTTGTTTGTTCTGTTATTGCTTTTATAGTATCAGTTATTGCGCTAATTTTATTTGAATTTTCAGCTAAAATTTCTACTTTATTAGCTACCTCATCGTTAGCCTTAGTGTTTTCCTCAAATACACTTCTTAAATTATCAACAACTATAATACCTTCTTCTGTTGAGTTTTTAACATCTAAAGATGCTTTAATCATATTTTTAGAATTAATAGTGGATTTATTTACTTCTTCGCCCAGTGTGTTGGAATAATTAACACTATCCTCTAGAATTTGAGCCTGCTCATTTGCACCTTGTGCAATTTGCTGTACTGCTCGTGCAACTTCATCCCCCACAGCATTAGATTCTTCAGTAGTGGCCGCTAAAGACTCTGCTGAATCTTTAACTTTATTTGAACTATCTACAACATTGCCTAAAACTACAACCATATCTCCTATCATATTATTTACCGATTCAATAATTTCTTGTACTTCTAAGCTAGCATATTTATTTTGAGTCACTCTTTGGGTAAAATCACCGTCCTTAATTTTAGCTAAAACATTAATTAATTTTTCCATTGGCTTTGTTATTTTATCAGAAAACACCTTTCCAACTACAATTACAAATATAAGCGATAACACCAAAACTATAAAAGATATTGTTAGTCCTTCTATTATCTTTGCTGATTGTTCTGCCATTGAAATAAATCCTACTGTAGTTAAATTAGTTTTTTCATCTAAAGTTTTATAAACGAAATATTTCTCTCCATTTACATTTAATGTTAGCTTGCTTTCTTTAGAATCCATAATGTTTTTTATCCAAGGTTGCTCTTTTGTATTTTTTCCTAATAAACCTTTGTCTTTGTGCGCTATAATTGTACCCGTACTGTCTAATATTGCTGAGTACCCTTCATTACCTAATTTAATATCCTGAACCATATTAGAAATTAATTCTAGATCTATATCAATTCCTAAAACACCTACAAGGTTACCTTGGTTATCTTTAACTGTTTTTGCAAAGGTCACTACATAGTTTTTAGTATCAGTATCCACGTATGGGTTAGTAGAAATCACCTTACCATCATTGTTAACTGCATCCTTATACCAACTTGTTAAAGTTGGATCAAAAGTCGCAGGTAAATCAACCTTAGGTTCAAGGTACATAATATTATCTGCCGTTCCAAGATATACGTGTAACATGTCTTGATGGGATTTTGCATATCCCTCAAAACTTTTTAATAACCATTGTGCAGAATCGGGATTCGACTTAACCATGACTGCATTTGGATCATTGGATAACATATCCGTAGATTCAAAATTAGCTTTATATAACGAATCTATAGCCTCATTTACTCTTGTTATAGTTTGATTTGCACTTCTATCAAATTCGCTCTTTAAATTCTTCGATAAACCATAATATGTACTCAGAGAAACTAATAGTATAGGTAAAAATGATGCCACTATAAGCAATAATATTAACTGATAACTTAATTTTTTACCTTTTGGTTTTCTTTCCTTTAAATCTTTTTTGCTGAATAAGTTTTTCTTCACAATATAACCCCCGCTTCAATTTTTATGCTATTATATATTTCGATATTTTATTCGTAATCTTTAATGATATCTGTATATTTTTTAATAATTTTAATTTTTACTTAGTTTTGTATTAACTTTGTGTTTTTTATACTCATTGAAACCATAAATAAGTTATAAACTTTCATTTTTCAAAAAATCATACTCAGTTTAGATTTCTTAATTTCTTAAACAATAAAAAATAGAAGCATAACTCTATGCTTCTTAGAATGATTTCTTATTTATATTATTGTTTTTACTAGACCTCATGCATTCAGTTTATTTTTCTGTGTTTAAATATAAACCTAATTATTAGAAGTGCAATAGACAATATAACTAAGTAAGGTATACATATAGATATTATAACAATAAATCCTTTACCAAAATCAATTAACGAATTAACTGAATTAACAAATCCATTTGCAATTTTATCTCCAAGAGAAACAGGATTTTCTTTAATTGAATGAACTTCGGAAATTTGTATGTTTAGTGTGCAAAAATCTATTAAGTTATCCCATTTTTTAAGACTACCTGTTAAATTTTCGATTTCATATCTAACCCTACTTAATTCATTTTCTAAAGTTATTATATCTTTAAGTTCACCAGTTTTTTTTAAAAGTTCTATAAGTCTTTCTTCTTGAATAGTTAATGATTTTAAATGTGCCTGCGTATCAAAATATACAGAGGTTATATCTTCAGTTGAAATTTGTTGATCTGTAACGCTTCCTAAATTACCAATATCTAGTATGAAGCTATCAAATTTGACCTTAGGGATTCTTAGTATAAATTCACCTCTTCTATTTTCTTCAGATGATTTTGATTCAATGCTTTTACCAGAAACATTAGAACTTTGAACATATGCTCCTATACTACTAGTCCTACTTAAAATCTGTTTTACGGTTTCATCAAAGCTTAGTGTTTCCATCTGTATAGAGCCATTTCTTATTATCTTACCCTGACCATTTAATGGATCAATTGTAGTCTCCGTAGAAGTATTTTCTTTCATAGCATCATTTTTTACATCACCTATGGCAGAACTATCATTGCCTAAACCAGATTGATCTTCAGAAATCGCCATTTCAGGTTTGCTTTCATAATTTGCAGTAGAATTAGATTTTTTACCACACCCCACAACACCCATACTAACTATTGCTATTGCTACTAGTAAAGGTAATATACGTTTAATTTTTACACTCACAAAATATCCCCCCTTAATTATGCTGAGCTTTCACGGAAACTCATTAGCTCCTATGATTACTCATTTCTAGTATCATTAATTTTTGTTGATTCCCCCATTTTTTCTGCATAAAACGCTTGACAAGTCTGTAAAAATTTGAAAAATCCCTCCTAGAGACATGTTT
>NZ_JAENWM010000134.1 GCF_016650035.1 Clostridium sp. | reverse complement strand
GAGCGCTAATATACCTGCTTTTGAAAATAAAACTTTACTCATAATTACCACCTCTCACTATGTATTTAATTATACAAAAAAAGCACCTACAGCTCAAACACTTTTTTTCTAAGTGTCCAGTCTATAGGTACCAGTTTATTATACGCTTTCTTTTCTTTTTCATTCATATCCTTCATTTTCAGATAATTTTCTTTTCTCTTCGCATCGTTTGTCATTATAGCTTTTTTAACTTTTTCCTTTTGATCTGGTGTTAGTACTTTGTTAACTACAAGAATATTTAAACTATTTTGTAGTTCTTCAGCTCTGATTTCTGTTTTCTTAAGGTGCATTTTTTCTTTTAATGCATCGGATTTTTCTTGAGTTAGAATTTTTTCAGTAACTAATTCATTAAATAATCCACCTTTATTGCCTTTACAATTTTTGCATTCATTGTCATCGCCACTTCTCTTGTCTGATTTTGTGGCCACATGATCTAAAATTCTTTTTCCTTCATCTGCAGTAATAACATTTAACTGTACACTCTCTTTAATTACATCCTCAAGTGTGCCCTTCATCTCTGCATGTCTTACTTGTTCCGTCTTTTCCTTATCCACAGTAACTTTAAAATCCATACTTGTCGCAAGTTTTTCATTTAAATTGCCACTATCTCTTACTGCAGCAAAACTAATACTTGTGGATGAAAGTGCTAAGCCTGTGCATAACATTCCACTTAAGATTTTCATTCGTAAAGATGTTTTTTTCATTTTAAGTCTCCTTACAGTAAATTTTTAATACTTTATTATTATTACTGTAATTAGTCAATAATATGCATTATACGACTGAAATGTCATGTTGATTTATGCGATTCGTGGGTAATAATGTATTTTTTTTTAATTAAAATTTGCAACTTACTACTTTGCCACTTGCCACGTGGGTGGCACCGGTGTATACTTAATGTGAAATTATTATACCTTGAAGGGGGGATTTATCGAAAGTATAATATTGCTTTTGATAAAATCAAAAATGCCAAATGAATCTACATTAAAACCTATATACCAAAAAATAGCTATTGATATTACTAATAGAATACTATCAGGGGATCTTTCTATAGGTGATAAGCTATACGGTCGGTCTTCACTTGCAAGTCAGTATAACGTGTCACCAGAAACTATCCGAAGGTCTATAACTCTTTTAAGTGACATGGATATAGTTAAAGTTACAAAAGGCAGTGGAATAGTAATAAACTCCGCAGATAATTGTTTGAAATTTATAAATGAATTCAAAGATATAGATTCTATGAGTTCTCTAAAAAAAGATATTATAGATTTACTTGAAAAGAAAAAAGAACTTGATAAAAGTATAGAATATACCATTGATGAACTAATAGATTATTCTAGTAGATTTAAAAATAGTAATCCTTTCATACCTTTTGAGTTTGAGATACAATCTGAAATTAGTATCCTAGGTAAAACTATATCCGAAGTTGAATTTTGGCAAAATACTGGTGCAACTATAATTGGAATAAGAAGAGACGAAAAATTAATACTTTCTCCAGGACCAGCTACTATATTTAAAGAAAAAGATATATTTGTAGTTATTTGCGCCGAAAATAGTTATAACAGGATTAAGACTTTTTTATTGAAAGACTAAAAACCATTACCACGCAGCACATAATGGCTGCGTGGTAATGGTTTTAAAAATACCTGGCTACATCTTTAATATTATCTGCCCTCATATCCGAGCTAAGCATAGGAATCTTTATAATATTTTTACCTTTGAATACATTATAAATTTCCTCTAGATATTTATTTTCAAGTTCTTTTCTTCCTATCCAAAATTCATCCACGCTATTCTCTGGTAAAATTCTATTAACAATCAAACTATCCACTTTGATTTTATATGTATCTAGTATTTTTATAGCTTTCACAGTTTCTTCTATAGCAAGCTTTTCAGCATTTAAAACGAATATAAAACTGAGCCTGTTATTATCAGTTATTATTTCCCTTGCATTTTCCATATTTTTAAGTCGTTTTGTAAGAATCTTGATTACCTCGTCACTAGAAGCTTCATCCTGATTCTTTTTACCTGCATTATTTGCCATTTGCATTATACCTAATGCTTTTTTTCTTTTAGCAATAAGAGATTTAAGCCATGCTCCTAGGAGCTCTGGTAGCGACATAAGCCTTACAGTATGCCCTGTTGGTGCAGTATCAAAAACTATTTGATCGTACTCACTACTTTCTTCATTTATTATTTCTATCATCTTATCGAAGAGAGCTGCCTCTTCAGTACCAGGCGAAACTGCTGCTGCATCTATCTGCTTTTTTATTTCCTTTACAATAATAGGACTTACTACATTTTTAAGATTAACCCGCACACCATCCATGTATTTTTTGCTTTCTACCTTAGAATCAATTTCTAATGCATCTAAATTTTTATCTATATTTATTATTTTACTTCCAATGGACTTTTCAAATATATCTGAAATAGAATGTGCTGGGTCTGTTGAAACTAAAAGTGTTCTTTTTCCTTTTAGTGCAGAGTTTAAGGCAAAAGAAGCTGAACATGTGGTTTTACCGACTCCACCCTTTCCTCCGAAAAAAACTATTTTATTCATATATATCCCCTCTTTCTTTAAGCATCTAAATCATAATCTCCCCATTTTTCTCCCCATATTGATTTTCTATCCATCATTCTTCTTTGCCAACTTTCTAAATCGTCTGCTATATAAGGTAATAGCTCCAGTGCATAATAGGAAGTTGGGAATGGAAGTCCAAGAGTATCTGCAAAACATAAAAGAATAAAATTATCCATTTCGTCTCGTGCTTCTTTTTCAAGGATTGCTTTAGATTTTCTATTAAAATCTGTAGCTCCTTGAAAGAACAACTTTAAATCTCTTATAAAATGTTTTATTGTATATTTATCCAAAGTTTATCACCTCTAATTTATAAATTAATGTTCAAATATGTATAAAGCTAACTCAGTATAGTTTGAAATTTAACCTTAAGCAAATTTCAATTTTCTACACAGCGTTAGCTTTATCATTTATACTTTATATACTATATTCTTAAAAATATTTTTATGCCTTAACGTTCTTATCTAGATCACCGATCTTTGAAGTTAATGCTTTTATACCAGAAACCATTAGCACTATTGCTAGTACAAATAGAATGCAAGCTATAATAATTAACAACCAGTTTGATCCGAAGTCCTTAGCCTTGTTAGCTATCAATAGAATTAAAGCAATTTGTGTAACAAAGAACATAAATATTGTTGGAAAAACTACCATCCTGTATTCTTTTCCTATATTTCTTAAGAATACTGCAACAGCTAATAATGCTAATGAAGCTAATAGTTGATTAGCTGCACCGAATATTGGCCATATTAGCTGCCAACCCTTAAATGTTAATGCACCACCAAATACAACTGTTATAGCGGTTGCAACATACTTATTAGCAAGCATATTTGGAGCTTTCCCATCTTCAGTTCCATTATCAAACATTTCCTGGAATATAAATCTTCCAAGTCTTGTTGCTGTATCCAGGGATGTTAGTGCGAAGGCTGAAATTGCAAGTGCAGTAAAGCTCTTACCTACTGCAAATGGTATTCCAAAGCTGGTCATGAAATTACCTATACCATCTGCAAATACATTTACAGCTCCACCTTTTAATAATTCAGTAAGTTTATCGGCTCCAACGTATGAAGCAGCGATAATAGCTACAATAGCTAGTACTCCTTCTATAAGCATTGAACCATATCCTATAAGCTTAATATCTTTTTCACTTGATAATTGTTTAGCAGTAGTTCCTGAAGCTACTAGTGAATGAAATCCAGAAATAGCACCACAAGCAACTGTTACAAATAGCATTGGGAATAATAAATTACCATTTCCTAAATTGAAGGAAGTAACTGCTGGTAATTGAAGAGTTGGATGTTCAATTATTACTCCAAGCGTTGCTCCAATAAGCATTGCATATAATAAGAATGAATTTAAATAATCTCTAGGTTGAAGAAGTATCCATACTGGTGCAATAGAAGCAATTGAAATATACACTAACAATACAATTACCCATGTATTATATGATAAAGCTAATGGGAAAAGTAATCCAAGCCATATACATAAAAATAGTAAAACAACGCCAATTACACTACTTAACCCAAGGCCTACACCTTTTCTGTATACGAAATAGCCAAAGTTAATAGCTAAAATCATAAATAATATTGAAGATGTACCTGCTGAAGGTGTACTTACAAAAGTACTTGCACATATTGATGTAAATGCTGCAATAACAAGTAATAGTGTTAGCCATGCAAAACATGCAAACAATATTTTACCTGTTCTACCCATATTGACATTAATAACTTCGCCTATTGACTTACCATCATGTCTAATTGATGCAAATAATGCACCCATGTCGTGAACCCCACCAAAGAAAATACTACCTATAATAATCCATAATACAACTGGCAGCCAACCAAATACTGCTGCACCTATAGGTCCAGCTATTGGACCTGCGCCTGCAATAGAAGAAAAATGATGACCGAGTAAAATTGGTGCCGGAGCTGGTACATAATCTACCCCATCCTCTCTCGTGTGTGCTGGGGTTGGTCTTTTAACATCTATACCCCATTTTTTACAAAGCCAAGCGCCATAAGTAGAGTAAGCAAATAAAAAAATAACGATTGTCCCTAAAATAAGTACTACTGAATTCATATAATTTCCCCCTTTTTATAAAATATCTATATAAATTTAAAAAAATTTATATTAGCTCATTTAGTGGAAAAAAACTTTTCATTTCCCTTAGCAAATTTATTAGTAATAACTTTGTTAGTATCCGAATTTATAAAAATTAATTTTACATTTACCCATCCCTTAAATCCTAATAAGAAGCTTTTATAATACTTAAACTTTCTTATAGCCTTTTGAGTTTCTAAATCTGGACTTTCAGTTGAAGAAAATATAAAAGTGATAACACTAGCCATGTGCTCTGAATCCATTTTAACAATATCATTTACATTTTCATGTAATAGAGATTTAATTTTAACAAGGTCAGTAACCTGAAATTCATCATCTATGTGTTTGTAAAAAACATATTCATGAGTCTTATAAGCGTATACCTCTGCTGCTTTCATAACCATATATTTAATACTTCTTTGATCAAACACACCAGCAAAATCAAAGTTAATTCCACCTATCTGCCTGTTATACTCAATATCAAAATTACTTTCGAACTTTTTAATTAACTCATTCATATATTTATCACTCATAGCTATCTGCCTTTCTACATATATTTTAATTGTATTATCCGAATATTATAAATATATATTATCACAAAAATAGACACTTGTACATATTTCATTAACATTTTTATTTGGAATTATATTATTAATTTAACTATATTCATAAAAATTTCTAAATATGTATTTGTAAAGGTATACCTAATATTATATTGAAGGATGCTAAGATTACCCACTTGCCGATTGTTTAACATAGTGATAGTATTTTAACATATGGATTTTATTTAATAGAATAAAACTAATTTTTAGGAAAGAAGTGATAAACTTGAAGGTTTTTGATAATGATATACAACTCATAAAATATGAGGTAATAAGAGAAGTAGTTAAACTTGCCCGCAAAGGAACTCTGAAAAAAGAAGGTAAAAACTTATTTAAAGTCCTTGTTCCCGGACCTAAAGCAAGAACCCGTTGTTGTATTCACAAGGAAAGAGCAATTATAGGTCAGCGAATAAAGCTTATAATGGGTGGAAATAAGAGGAATAAAAACGTTATTGAAGTAATTGATATTGCTTGTGATGAATGTCCAATACAGAGATTTAGGGTTACTGAAGCCTGTAGAGGTTGTTTAACTCACAAATGCATTCAAGTATGTCCTGTTGGTGCAATTCAATCTATAAATAGAAGATCTTACATAGACCCAAATAAATGTATTGAGTGTGGTAAATGCGAAGATGCTTGTCCTTATAATGCAATCTCTGATGTTATGAGACCCTGCATAAGGTCTTGTAACGCCGGAGCCTTAAGCATTGATGAAGACAAAAAGGCAGTAATCGATAATAGTAAATGTATACAATGTGGTACCTGCGTTTATCAATGCCCTTTCGGTGCAATTATGGATAAATCATCAGTAGTAGATATTACAAATGCATTGATTGAAGCAAAAGAAGATGAAAACGCACATGTATATGCTATCATTGCACCTGCAATCTCTAGCCAATTTACATATGCCAAAATTGGACAAGTAGTTTCCGGTATAAAACAATTAGGTTTTCATGATGTCATAGAAGTAGCCCTTGGTGCAGATATGGTAGCACAGCATGAAACAAGTGAATTTATAGAAACCATAGAGGAACTCAAAACTATGACAAGCTCTTGTTGCCCAGCTTTTGTTTCATTCATTAAAAAAAATTACCCCGAACTTGGTAAACATGTTTCAAGCACGGTTTCACCTATGATAGCAATATCTAAACTTATTAAAAACACAGATCCACTAGCTAAAGTTGTATTTATAGGACCTTGCACAGCTAAAAAAATGGAAATAAATAAGTCTGATATAAAAGGAATTACTGATTACGTAATGACTTTTGAAGAGCTCCAGGCTATGCTTGATGCTTTCGAAATAGATATAACTGAGTGCGAGGAACTTCCATTAAATAATGCTTCTTTTTATGGAAGAATCTTTGCTAAATCTGGCGGCCTTACCGAAGCCGTAAAACATTTAGTTGACGAGTCTAATACTGATCTAGAATTCAAGCCTATAAGTTGTGACGGTCTTATTGAATGTGATAAAGCCTTGAAACTCTTAAAATTCAATAGATCAACCGTCAATTTCATAGAAGGAATGGCTTGCACCGGTGGATGTATTGGAGGTGCTGCTTCTCTTAATCATGGTAGAAAAGATAAAAATGAAGTAGCTAAATATGGAAAGTTAGCCTTAGAACAAAATATTGCAGGTTCACTAAGAACAATAAAATTAGATGATATTGATTTACACCGTGGTAAAGACTTCATGTCTAAATAGAATCAAACAATAAAAAAATGCTGTATTAGAATACTTATAAGTATTCTAATACAGCATTTTTTATAGATTTCCTAAATTACTTTATCAGTCCTTGTTCTTTTAAGAACTCTGTAGCAACATCCTGTGGAGACTCCTCTAACCTAGCAACTTTAT
>NZ_JAENWM010000165.1 GCF_016650035.1 Clostridium sp. | reverse complement strand
TATTTTAAGAGCTTCAACTGTAGGAACACTTACAAGAGCTGCTTCGATAGAATTTAAAGCTGTAGTTAATGCGGTAAATTCGCTTGTACTCTCTATTGCTAAATCATCTCTAAGCACTTTTGTAACATTGAAATCAAAAGTAATTGAAGTAAGTACCTCGCCACTTGTACCGTATATTGTTATTTCAGCTGATACAATACCTACAAAACTTAACGTTTGTGTGCTTAAAATACAATTCATTTTTCCGTTTATAGCATCATCTAGGGTACAATCTTGAAATATTTTTGTGTTATCTGCTTTTAAAAAGTATATTTTAGCTGTTAACCCTGTTAGGTCATAACCCACTGAATTGTTATAAATATTTATTTTAAAATTATGGCTATCAGTATCATTTTGCTTAATATTAATAGATTTGTTCATATTGATTTTATTTATCAAATCAATATTTATATTATGATTAATAGTGTTTATCATTTATTCACCATCCCTTTCTTTTTTGCATTAAAAAGACACCCTCTTAGGTGCCATAATTGATTATTGTTTATATAATTTCTGGTTTAGCCATTTCAACCCAATATACTTCCTCTTCTCCAATTCGTTTACCTATGATATATAGATCAACCTTCCCCGTTCCAGTTACTCGGAATGAGCCTGGTAACTTATCTGAGACAACTGCATCGGCACGACTTGGGAACACAGCATATCCATTAATGGCGCGGGAAAATTTATCATCCAGCGTTACAACTACGCCCTCTGGCGTAATCTCCTGATTCAAGAGTAAGTCTGATATTAGTATTTTAGGAGAGTCTACAGGCGACATACCCCAATTCTTACCGTCAAGCTCAATAGTACCTCCTGTTTTAGTACCGTCAGAGTTAACCATGAATCTCGTTAACCCACCAATTACTACTGAGAAAAAAGATCCTGGAGCAACAAGGGCATAGTTATTTGAATCAGCCATAACTTGAGCAGGAGCTCCCCCTGAGTTAACCTGATATGCATTAAGTGCCTCATTGACTTGTCCTTGCACATAAGTTCCCGCAAGTTTCCCATAAAGATTATTTGCGGTAACATTCCCTATTCCTGTATTTATATTACCACCACTAGTAGCAATTGAACCACCATTAGTTGCTAAACTACCGGAATCATCAATAGTAAATATTCCACCTGGTGTGGTAATTCGTAGATTACCCACTAGATTTAGGTCACAATAATTCCCATAGCCCTTACCTTTAATAACAACTTTTGCCCTAATATCGCTTGACACAGAATCATTTTCAGATGATTTTACTTCAATATTTAATGAATCATGCTCAAAATTTGCCTGTGTGCCATACTCAAACATTCCAAGCCACATTTCTGTGTCGTAGCTAGATGAAGCAAGCGCACTACCAATATGGAAAATTAGTCTTGGATTAGATGTTGTATTTACTGCTCCAATTGTTAAATCATTTACGGATGTAATTGTTGAACCTGTAATAACCACCCCGTCAATAGTTCCTCCAATTACTTGTACCGCTCTTAATACACCAGTATCAATAAAATCTGCTACAATATGTCCATCTGCCGTAATCGCAGTTTCAAAAGTACCATAATATCCGGTCGAGGAAAATCCCAAGCCATTGTTGTTAAAACGCCATAAATTAGTCATGGTATTTATATCTTTAGTATCACCTATAATTATTTCATTTTCTTTTACTGTTACATAAGAGTTTTTAAGTCCAGCTTTTATAAGCACTGTAGCGTTGTCTTTAGCCAGTTGCAATATATCGTCTGTACTATCCATAGACTCTAATTTTTCTATAATCTGTTTTATACTAAGCCCCTTATTCTCTATATAATTACTTAATATAATTTCTTTGGTTTTTTGTGCTAACACATCATATTTCTTATTCATTGCCCTAACTTGTATATCTGTATTTATTTTAGGTACATAAACCCCTATTGTATCTCCTAAATAAACTCTTTCAGCAATTATATAATTCTTATATTCCTCTGTTTTTTCGAGTTGTACAAAATTAATCGCATAACTAGCCTTGATTTTATCTATACCATTTGTATCATATTCGGCCTGTATTCTTCTATCGAGTTCGGCTTGCGCTTCTGCTAACGTTGCGTATCCATCTGTAGTATTTTCATTATTGACTTTAACATCTGAATACTCAATTACATCTGTGTAAACTCGATTGTAAGCACCAATTAAAGGACTATCTATATAATTACCTACAATCCCATCAAAGCCTTTACCTTGTGCCCTAGTAACTAAATTATCTATATTGGAGCTACATTCAAAACCGGTAAGATTTTTACCCTCTCTTATCGTAACCCCTCGACTTATGCCTATATGACTATTGATGTACTCTATATAACCACGTCTTAAGATTTCTCCGCCCCATCTGTTTAAAAAGGATTGGTCACAATCATGTAATGCTTCATATAAATTCATTTGTGGATAATAAGCAGTAGCAATATTTGAAATATCAGAAACAACTTGTATTTCTTTTACTCCGGTAGCATTAGCAACCATATAATTACCTGCGACAGTACCACTCACACCAGTGGGTCTTACATCCTCTAGCCACAATGTTAGTTCCTCGGCTATAGTAATCTGTCTTGCGACTATATCTATATACCTAGTACCTACTGTGGGCTTACTAATCCTAAAGAATTCTTCTCCATAGTCCATTAAAACTTTTAATATTACTTCTTCTTGGAGCAAGTCTTGAAGATTATCTTCTATAAGAAAAGTAGCATCTAAAATATAATTTCCAGTGCTTAGATCCTCTTCCGTACTACATGCAATGCAATACTTATCTAAACTCCTCCCATTGCTACTTAAGACTAAACTTTTAGTAGCAGTAGAAGGAAAGTATGCTACTTTTATTTGTTTTTTCATAATTTCCCTCCTTATTTATATTTAGTAGTGTATTCAACTATTATTTTTGTAACTGTGCCTATATAAGTTATTACATTTGGGCCCTTTTCAAACATATAAAAATTCCCTGAAGCATCATCATCTTTGGATGTTAAATCTAAATTTCTAACTTGTAATAGATCACTATCTATTTCAACATAATCAACTACATTTAATATTTGCATTGTTTCACCATTGATGGTTATTTGGATATTCCCAGTGCCATAAATCTTTATAAGAGATTCAGCCGGAGCATTTCCAAAGTATTCAAAGCTAAAATTACTAGATGTTATTTCATAGATTATAGGATCTAGGTCCGCCTTAAAAGGTTCACATATAAAATCCACACCAAAGGCTCCAATGCTTCTAAATTCCTTTTGTAAATTTCCAAATAATATTTTTTTAACTATATAACATCTATCAATTCTTCCAAAGATAAGC
>NZ_JAENWM010000144.1 GCF_016650035.1 Clostridium sp. | reverse complement strand
TATGGCATGAAGGTAACACCCCTTCCCATACCGAACAGGTAGGTTAAGCTTCAATGCGCCAATGGTACTGCAAGGGTGACCTTGTGGGAGAGTAGGTTGTCGCTAGGTTATTTGGCTGGATAGCTCAGTCGGTAGAGCAGAGGACTGAAAATCCTCGTGTCCCTGGTTCGATTCCTGGTCTAGCCACCAAAAAACATCTTAGATAATTCTAAGATGTTTTTTTATGCTCAAAAATCTATTGAAAATACATTTAAATTTAATGTTCAAGGCAATACAAAAAAAGAAAAAATACATAGAGTATAAGAATGTGAATTGTAATTTTAGACAGGGAGAGTGCTATTTTGAATAGAAAAATTGATTTTAATAAATTTCTGATATTTGACGGAGCAATGGGAACTATGATTCAAAAGTATGGACTAAAACAAGGAGAACTTCCAGAGTGCTATAATATTTTATACCCTGATTTAATCGGGAAAATACATAGTGAATATATAAATGCTGGGTGTAATGTTATAACGACAAATACTTTTGGAGCTAATAGGTATAAGCTTAAAAATACAGGATATTCTGTAGAACAGGTCATAAAAGCAGCTGTAAAAATAGCTAAAAAGGTTTCAAAAGATAACTATGTAGCTTTAGATATATCTTCTATAGGACAACTCATGGAACCTTGTGGGACTTTGTCCTTTGAGGAAGCTTATGATGCTTTTGCAGAGCAAGTAAAGGTAGGAAGAGACGCTGGAGTAGATTTAATATTAATTGAAACTATGTCGGATATATATGAGGCAAAAGCAGCCATTCTAGCAGCAAAGGAAAACAGTAACCTGCCTATAATTTGTACAATGACGTTTCAGGAGGATGGAAGAACTCTAACAGGAACAGATCCATTAACAATGGTAAATGTTCTTCAAGGACTTGGAGTCTCCGCATTGGGTATAAATTGCTCTTTAGGTCCAAAGGAGATTATACCAATAGTAAAAGAAATAGTTAAATATTCAAAAGTTCCTATAATTGTACAGCCGAATGCTGGATTACCAAAATTCGTCAAGGGAGAGACTGTATTTGATGTAGAAGCAGAAGAATTTACCTCTTATCTTAAAATAATAGCTCAATTGGGAGTAACTATATTAGGCGGGTGTTGTGGAACTACTCCTATTCACATAAAAGCATTGAAAGAATTATTAGATACACTTCAGCCTGTAGCTAGAAATATAAAAAGTATTACCGCGGTAAGTTCAGATTGTCAAACTGTTATATTGGGTAATGGTGTTAAAATAATTGGTGAGCGTATAAATCCAACAGGGAAAAAGAAACTTAAAGAGGCATTAAAAACTAACAATATGGATTATATTCTAAATGAAGCTATAGATCAAAGGGATGCAGGCGCACACATTCTTGATGTAAATGTTGGTCTTCCTGAAATAGATGAAAAAACAATTATGGTTAAGGCTATAAAGGAAATTCAAAGTGTTGTTAACCTTCCGCTACAAATAGATAGTGTTCGGGCTGATGTTATTGAGGCCGCTGCAAGAAGTTATAATGGTAAACCACTAATAAATTCGGTGAATGGAAAAGAAAAAGTAATGCAAGAAATATTCCCTATAGTTAAAAAATATGGTGGATGTGTAATAGGCCTTACGCTAGATGATAGTGGGATACCATCAAAAGCGGAAGATAGATTTAAAATTGCACAAAAAATAGTAAGAACCGCAAAGGAATATGGAATATGTAAAGAAGATATTATAATTGACTGTTTAGTGCTTACTGCATCAGCGCAGCAAAGTGATGTACAAGAAACTATTAAAGCTGTGAAGCTTGTTAAGGAAAAACTAGACGTAAAAACTATTTTGGGCATTAGTAATGTATCTTTTGGGCTTCCGAATAGAGCATTACTTAATAGGACATTTTTAACTGTTGCATTAGGAGTAGGACTTGATGCATCAATATTAAATCCTTTAGATAAAGAAATGGTGGACACTATTAGTGCATTTAATGTTTTATGGAATCATGATAAACAATCTAAACATTATATAGGAAGGTATTTAGGTACTTCCAGTCATGCTTCTGTCATAGAAAAAATCGAAAATAAGGATTTGAAAAAAGCAATTATTGATGGGTTGAAAGATGAAGCAAAGGGAATAACAAAGGAACTATTAAAAGAATTTAATGGTATGTACATAGTAGATAACTATTTAATTCCTTCGCTTGATGTGGTAGGCAAAAAATTTGAGACTGGAGAAATGTTTTTACCTCAACTTATTCAATCAGCAGAAACCGTAAAAAAAATTTTTGAAATAATAAAAGACAGTATAACACTTGGCGAAACTGAGGAGGCTAATATAAGCAAAGGTAAAATAATTCTTGCTACTGTAAAAGGTGATGTTCATGACATCGGTAAGAATATTGTTAAAATACTTTTACAAAATTATGGATTTGACGTTATAGATCTTGGAAAAGATGTACCCATTGAGATAGTAGTTGCGGCAGTTAAAGAGCACAAAGTTAAATTAGTAGGATTAAGTGCACTAATGACAACTACAGTTAGGAGTATGGAGGAAACGATAACAGCATTAAGAGAAAACGAACTACACTGTAAAGTTTTTGTAGGGGGAGCAGTTTTAAACGAAGAATATGCAGGAATGATAAAAGCAGACTGGTATGCTAAAGATGTAAGAGAAGCTGTGAAAATCGCTCAAGAGTTTTTTTCTTAATGCAGGTGACTAGAAAACAACTAGTATATACTAGTTGTTTTCTAGTTTCCCTGAACAAGGACATACTTAGAGATTTTCAATCTGCCAATCAATAGGATCATTACCTTTTGAGATTAAAAAGTCATTGGCATTAGAAAAAGGTTTGCTGTTGAAAAAACCTCTATATGCGGATAATGGGCTTGGATGAACAGATTTTATTATGTGGTGAATTGAATTTGTTATTAGGGCTTGTTTTGCCTGAGCATTGTTTCCCCATAATATAAAAACTATAGGTACTGTCTTGTCATTTAATAAAGAGATTATTTTATTAGTAAAATGTTCCCAACCTTTATTTTTATGAGAATTAGCTTCCCCGGCTCTAACAGTAAGAACCGTGTTTAAGAGTAGAACATTTTGATCAGCCCACTTTTTTAAATATCCGTTATTAGGGATATAACAGCCTAAATCATTAGATAATTCTTTATATATATTTAATAGTGAAGGGGGAATAGACACGCCTTCCTTTACAGAAAAACATAAACCGTGAGATTGGTTAACACCATGATAAGGGTCCTGTCCGAGTATAACAACTTTTACATCATTGTAACTTGTATACTTAAGTGCGTTAAATATGTCTAAGGCTTCAGGATATATTTGTGAGCTTTCATATTCTTCTTTTAGAAAATTTGTAAGTTTCAAATAATAATCTTTATTGGTTTCTTCTATTAGTAGTTCATTCCAATCATTTAATACATTATTCATAAAAACACCTCACTTAAGTGTATCATAAATATTTATATTTTCATAAACAACTATTTACTTTAGGGTTATATATTATTAAGATATAAATTAGTAGTTCAATTTAAATTAGTGTTATATTCTATATAATGAATTTAATTAGGAAACATATGGTACAAAACAATTAAAGGTTATTTTGTATGCTAGAGAAAGTCAAGGAGGCACTTAATGAAAAAAAATGGCACTTATTTTAAAGATTTAATTAAGAAAACAGTTCTTATTATTTTAGGCAGTTTAATTATAGCTGTTGCAGTAAACCTATTTATAATACCAAATATGCTTCTTAGTGGGGGTATTACGGGAATAGGACTCATGGTACAATACATTTTCAATATACCACTTGGAGTTACAATGTTAATACTTAATATTCCGTTACTAATATTAAGCATATTAAAAATAAATAAGAAGTTTACAGTATTTACGATTTTAGGTACCATTGCATTATCATTTTTTTTAATGCTCACTACTCCTTTAAATAATGTTCTTGCTCCTGTTGAAGAGTCATATAGGCTTCTTTATTGTATATATGGGGGAGTCATTTCGGGGATAGGAGTTGGTATTGTTCTTTCCAATGAAGGGTCTACGGGTGGGCTGGATATTATAGCTATATATGCTAAAAAGAAATATGATATAGAAATAGGTATAATGAGCTTCACATTAAATTTTCTAATTGTAGCAGTTGGGTCCTTTTTATTTGATTTTAAAGTAGGTTTATATACTTTGATTGCGATGTATATTACTTCCGCTGTTATGGAAAGAATTATTAATGGACTTAGCAGACGTAAAATGCTATTAATTGTATCAGAAAAAGAAAAAGAAGTAAGTGATGCTATAATGAATAGTTTTAACAGAGGAATGACTATCTTATATGGAGAAGGTGCATATACTAGTCATAGAAAAAATGTTATGTATTGTGTTATATCACTGAGACAATTACCACATATTAAGCGAGTGATAAAAGTTATTGATAAGGAAGCATTTATTTCCATAATTGATATAGCTGAGGTTCAAGGTAATGGATTTAAAAGTCCAATAGGATAAATTAATTTTTATAATAAGTAGGGAACATAAGATTATGTTCCCTATTTATTATTTTTGAAGTGAATAGAATATTTAACATTACAGATAATAAACATAACACAAATTTATATCAATTAATGAGGAGATGTATTTTTATGAAGATTGTTAAAGTAAGAAAGAATGCAGATGGGGATATTACAAATATATTGACTAGTACTGGTGAAGAAATAGATGTGAGTAAGGCTGTAGCTTTAGCAAAGAGGGGAACGGTAGAATCAGTGGTCGTTGGTAAAAATAGAAATGGGAATGATGTCATAAAGTCATCTCCTAATAGTACTACAGAAGATAATTTAGATAATCTGCCAACCTTTTAGTGTGATAGTGGTAAGTCCTCTTATTTAAGTTTTTTTATGAATGTAGAGGGCTTACAATGTTTACTAATAACTGCATGTATATTAGTTAATAAAAGTGATCATAATATATTTGTTAACTAGAAGTAATTTTTAATTATCATATGTTAAAATGTTAAAGAACATAAGAAAACAGGTGCTTTCTTATATAAATAAGGCACACTATCCCTAGTGTGTCAATATGAAGGAAACTTAACATATGGGAGTAATATAGAGAATGATACATATAATTGTCGTAACAAGGGGAGAAATTTGAAATTATCATATTCATAGATGATATAATATTTCATGTCGCAGCAATTCAGCAGTGACGAAGTAAGAAAGTATAAGAAAAACAATAGTTAAATGATTTAAAAAAACTGTGTCAAGCATTTTTGAAAATGTCCCTAAATAAGTGAAACATTAGCACCAACAAATTGTTGGTGCTTTACTTTTTTATATCATGATTTTGGGTAAATTTAATAGACCTAGTGTATGCTATACTTTTTTTGAAAGAAACATT
>NZ_JAENWM010000025.1 GCF_016650035.1 Clostridium sp. | reverse complement strand
TGTCAAGTCGTTAGGAGCTTTTGTCATAGAAATAATGTGCTTATCAAAAAAGCAATTAATAACTAGATAATTATTAGTATTATAGTTATAATTTGACTTAGGAATGCAGTTATATAAAGCTATATTTTGACGCACTACAACCTGAGTATGATCCGATCTTTCAAATATATGATTAGCATTTACTAAGTCTGTAGGTTTCCTATAAGGTCTTGGTAATATTTTTATTGTTTTTTCTGTTATGAAGTAGGCCATAAAATCAAGCATATTTGTTGTTACTTGGTCATCTGCAATTATATCTAAACACTCTTGTATATCCTTTACTTTATAACCATATTTTTTAAAAATCTTGAGCACTATACTGTCAGGACTTGATACCTTTAAACTATTTCCCTCTCTACCTACTGTGTACATATCTATATTTATCTCTGTTAGCCATTTCCCTACCTCGTATACTGTAATTAGCCTATCTTTTTTATCTAAGCCACAGATGACTTTCTTTGTAGTTCCTACTAAATATGCATATTGCTGAACTATTATATCTTTGTATCCTACTAAAATACCGGGATTAGTATTATGTTTACACAAAGCAGTATATTGCAAGTAGTCAAGTCTAAAAAACTTCTTATATAACTTATTAGTTTTAATATAATCTGCCATTGTCATAAAAAATCGATGTAGTCCTTTTGCAAATCTACAAGGGTCAATCTTAGACAATATTAATTGCTTTTCATACTCTCTTATTAAGTATTGAACATCTGTATCGTCACTTTTTAAATATATACTGTTTATCAAATCCTCTACCGTTATGCTTTTTAACGCATCCTCTACTGCACCAACAGTAGCTATAGTGAAATGTTTTAGTATATTATTATTTTTACTTTTCTCTAATTTTTTACCCTTCATATTTCCCCCCATCCTTTTGTCCATCTGCTTAAACTCAAACTTTATTTTATGAAAGGATGATGCCAGATATTTTACCAAAATACAATATAAAAAACTCTGAAATTAAAATAAATCTATATAAAATTCATCATCACAACCCATGATTGTCATATTAATGTAATAGATCTGTCACTTAATTTTTTTTAATTAAAGTATATGTCAGAACATCCATTAATTGTTTCTATTAATACTTGATTCCTATAATTTTCTATATGAACATATATTTCTATTAAAGTGTTGAATTTATAAATATCTGTAAGCATTTAATAATGCAGCATATAAATAAACCAATTTATAGTTTTATTCCATACCATTTAGTACATGTAACATTTGAAGTGCTGAAGCTATAAACTTCTGCTTAACCTCTGTTTCAAAATTTATAAACCTGGAAATTATAATATTACTATTCTCTGTACCACTTAAATTCATCTATTGCACCCTATAATTTCCACCATTGTATCAGTTGCTTTTACAACAGTTAACTGCAATCTTAACCACTTCCGCTAATTAATCACAACAACTTTTAAATTTATAATATTGCAGATTTGCTAATGCTCCTCAAACTGTTTACCTGGTTTTTTGCCGTTTTTAATATCTTCAGCTATACTGCTTGTCAAATTTTTGTGTCTATATAAAAACAAAAGGAGCTACAATTAATGTAGCTCTTTTCTCCAAGAGTATGTATACAAGGTTTGCAAATATAATAAGATCTAAATTCTACTTTTCTATAAAAAATATTATTATTCATGATTACAAAGTTATTACACTAAGATAAACTTTTATCATAATTGCAAAATCCTTCGCTCTAAATCTAAGCGAAGGATTAAAAATACAACTAAAATCTACTTTTAAATTACATATGATAACTTCGTACAGACATAAGAACTATGGTCATTTTTTTAATAGTATTGTAGGTTCAGAATTTGTTGTTATGTTTAAATAGCCTTTTGTCAAACCTGCCAGTTCTTCATACATGTCAATGTTTAAGGACCCACAATATAGTTTAAAATTATCCAACAAGTCCTTTTTATTTAATACACTCTGATCAATCAGCATCTCAATAGCCTTTCTGAGAATTGTAGGTTTTGGAATAATAAACTCATCGTCAAGTGGTTCATGTGTTCTCCAACCATTTTTCGAAACTTGTTTCATTAAATATTGATACTGATTATAATTAATTTCACCTAAAGAATGTGTTCTATAAATCATTGCTTGTATTGATACTCTCCATTTTTTCTTTAGCTCAACAAAAGCATATAAGCTTGGATTTGATGGCAAATCTTTTAGAAAAGCTTCTCTTGGTAATAAAAAGGATGATGCAAACAAATTAGCATCATGTTCATTATCTTTATAATCCTCCGTTGAAAGAGAGTCTTCATCAGAATTCATATGACCTAAAAGCCAGTGTCCCAATTCATGTGCTAAAGTAAATTGAAGTCTAGCGAAGGAAGGTATCGAACCATTATAAGGTGTTATCGCTATTTTTACTAAGTCACCTACACCAATTAACTGGCTAACTGCATCAAATTTAACATCAGGTAGTAGAAACTGGGAGAGCAATATACCATTATTCTCCATAAAATTAATCATGTTGCCTATTGGTAAATCTTCCATGCCATAATAATTACGCGCGTCTTCCGCAAATTTTTCAATGCTCTCATCATTTAAATTGTCTTCCTTTGAGAGCTGAAACAAATTCAGTGAAGGAAATTCAATGTGCTCATCTAGAAAAGAGTATATTTTTCCTCGTATAATATTTAACTCTTTCTGAGCTTCCTTTTGCTTTTTAGTAATAGAAGATCCAGCACGATAAAAACAGCTTCCGGAATAAATATCTTGCCAGTCGTCCTCTAAAAAAAAACTAGTTGGAAAGTTAAGTTTTTGAGCTAGCATAAAGAGATTTTCAGGTTTAGGCTGCACTTTACCTTTACTCTCAAACTGCCACATAGCTTGCTTTGAAACGTCTATTAATTTAGCAAGTTCGGTGCTAGAAAGGCATCTTATGGTTCGAGCTGCCTTTAAACGTTCTCCATTGAAATTTTCTATTGACATACTCTTGCACCTCAGTTAATTTTATTTTCTAGACTCCGCATCTTGTATCCTCTTCTTAATTTTAACCTTCGCAGGAGCATCAAAAGTGGAAACATTATCAACCTCGGTGTCTATATTTCTCTTATCATATGTAGAATCATCATATTCAGGGACTTCAATTGATTTAATTGAAGAAGTCCAATCCTTACGATATTTAGTAGAAGTGTCACTTGCAACAACATTTACATAAATAGACTTAACACCTATGTTAGCATCAGGTTCAAAAGTTATTACAACGAAACGATTAATAGTACTATTTATCTTATGTATTATTGCATTCTTAACAGATTCTTTTTTATCTTTTATTTCATTACATTGTGGTATATCCAAACTTAGTTGTCCATATACCTGAGGATATGCTCCCAAGTCGTTATTGATTAGTGTTAGACACTTCATATAGTGAGTACCACCTACAGATCCGCCTGAAATAATCTTATTAAAATTATTATCCTTCATCAATATATATATACAGGATGATAATATATTGAAGATAGTGATAAATTCATATATCCCCCTTTTGTGCATTGTAACAGTATATCCATCATTAAATGATGTAGCACATTTTGCATTAATAGAATCCCATATATCATTATATCTAGCATTATATGTAGGTGATGGAAATAGATTACGCTTCGATCGCACCTCTTCTATAGAACCATTTACAATACATTTGAAGATTTCATTAATATTTTTCTCATCTATACCTAGTTCTGCTTCGATCTGTTTTCCAATCTCAAGGTCGTTCATAAGTAATTTTCCTCCTGTTATTAATTAATATAATTATTGTACCAAATACATGTATAAAAGTCAAGTAATTAACCAATTTATTTTTTACAGTCAAGCTTAAATGTATATTGTAGAATTACAAAAAAAAATATATGCTATAACCTAAAGGTTATAGCATATATTAACTACACATATTTAGCCTCTTCCGCTGATCAATCCGTTTATCTTGTTTTTTGCCAATGTTAATATCTTCAACTATATTGCTTGTCAAATTTTTGTGTCTATATAAGAACAAAGGGAGCTACATTACAACTGACTCACTTTAGATGTGCGAAAGTAATTTTTTTATGACAAATCACACAAGTATTATCAATTAAATATGAGCCTATTTAAAATATAAAAACATCCCATATCACAATAATGATATGGGATGTTTTATATACGATTACTTGATAATATTTTTAGTTATACATAGTTATTTTTATATTTGTTGCATATTTTATGAGTAATAAAAGCTATCTATTTTTAAAAATTAAGATGCTTTCATCATTGTTGACGTAGATTACGAAAAACCTCAATGAATGCCTTAATTTAGATTTAAAATAGGTCAGGAGAGTACCATCTTCCATCTGGACCTCTTCTGTAACCATCCTCGTATAGTTCAATTGTTGAATCTGGAACTTTATTCCCATTGGCATCTGTAGCCCATCTATATTCTAGTATTCTGCCATGAGAACTTGTAGTAGTTTTTGGTGTTGTAGCTACAGGAGCTTTAACTACAGGTGTTTTAGTATTAGATATTTTATTTGCTGTTGTTACTTTAGCATTAGCAATTTCTTTTGCTTTCTTGTCAGCTGCAATTTTAGCATCAGCAATTTCCTTTGCTTTTTTATCTGCTTCCGCTTTTGCTTTGGCCTCAGCAACTTTTTTTGCTTCAATCATAACTTTGTCGATAGCTTCTACTCTTGCGTCATAAGATGCAACTAATTTACCTATGCTATCTTTATATTTATTAACTTGTTCTTCTGTATAAACTGCATTAGCCTCATTTGATATAGTTGCAAGTATATTTGAAAGATTAGTTGTAGAATTCATTATCTTAGCTTTATCTTCATTATTTTCTATGTCCTCTAAAGTATTGTCAGCAATGACTTTATCATTCTTTTTGATGAAATAATCTTTCATAGACTTAATTTTAGTTGTAAAATTAGATTCAATATCAAGTCCTGTATCTGAATTTTTATAAGTTTCATAATCTTTAGAAAGTTCTTCTATGTTATTGATTTTATCGCTATCCTCTTTGCTACCTAAAAATTGAGTATAAACCGTAGAAATCTCAGTATCATATCCAGTAACCATTTTCTTATTTTCATTAGAAGCATTTATTTTATATACAACAGTAGAAACTACTGCAATTAAAGATAAAGTAATTAAACCTATAATAATTTTTCTTTTCATTATTTACCACTCCTTTTATATGAACATCCTATCCTTAATAATAAACAATAATATACAAATGTTCTTTAAACCAATTATATAGAATATCCACATAAAATTCAAATATATAACACGAATTCCATAAACTAAGCATCGTCGGTAATTAAGCTAAACGTCTCAAATAAGAAAATCCCAAGCTGGTGCTTATTATTTCTCTACCTTTGCTTCGCATTCTCTACTGGTGTGTCAAAATTCTATACTATGATTCAAATTCTCCTGTGCATTTTTTTAGACTATAGCTACATTTAAACAACTCCAAGTAAACTATAAATATTAATGTGATATATATATTATCCCATAAGTCTAATATTTTTTCTTCTGCTGCATCTTTGGTCTTATAATTGAATAAATCAAACTCTCCTGTGCCAATATAAACACCCATTATCCATCCCTGACAGCTTCTATCTGTAGATCATTCTTCGTTTCTATTGAATTGATTGCAGTTAAACCCTCTGCTTCAAAGATGCATTCATAGTTTACATTTAGTTCTATAAGTATTTCTATCCCATTGCTCCAGTATTCATCAAATTTACAGTGCCCTTTAATCGTACCTTAATTCATTGAAGATTCCCATTTGAACAATAAAGTCTACTGTATCCGCATCTATGAGATTTGCATCCAAAGTATCTCCAATGATTGCATTTTTTGAATATGGGAGAACCTGCTGCAATCCATTTAGCTCATAAACATTATTCTCAGTGCCATAGATCAATAGCACAGCTCCACTTGCTATTGACTTATTATTTTTATATTTAGGTTTCACATCACAAATCCAGTATGAACTCCCGCCCTCTTCTATAGCCATTTTACTATTAAATCTAAGCTCTCATTTGATATATTCAATGTTACAGGGATCTCAATGAGTTCACTCATTACCAATTCCTCCCTCCTTTGACTCTCCAAATATCACGTATTCACCAATAATATTCAATGCTTCCTCATAGCTACTACTCGCCATCACCCTTGATATCATATTACAAGCCTGCTCTTTCTTACCACAGGCTTGTAATGTCCTCTTTGCTATGGCCATTAAACTGAATATATTGCCATCCGCACCAATTAAATTTGCCACAGGTTTTATATATTTCACCATTTTCCAACCCCTTTCATAAAATACTTGGGGTGTATTATACAATCACCGTTTGGTTATTTCAATGCAAATAATTTGTTAATGTAACACCTCAAAATAAAATAGTAAATTAAAAAGGTTTACCATTCGCTGATAAACCTTTTCTAATATCATAAATATAATATATGTTGTCAATGTATATCCATATTGTTAGTTTTCACCGGAGTTACATACTTATATATGTAATATGTTGTTTTATATGCTTATCAAATAAATTAGGAAAGTGATAATACTCTTAATATAAAGAACATACTTTTTTAATATTGACTCTATATAACCTCTATGAGAATGCATTTGCCTGAGCTTCTGCTTCTTCTCTGCTGTAGCCGCTCTTGACCATACTTTCAATTGCTTCCTTATCCATTTTGTCTAGTTTTTCCAGAACTTCTTTTGAAAGCTCCTGCAACACCTCATTATCAAGCTGCTTTTCCTTTGCTTTTATCTCAATTTCTATTTTCACATTATCCGTTTCAATTACTTTATCTCCACTGTATATTTTTTTTACTGAGCCATCTGAATTAAATTCTGTTCCAGCAGCGAATGATTTTTCCTTTTCAAAATAAGGATATCCTAGTGTACTTTTTCTGTAATGAAATCTACCTTCATACCAAAGCGTACCTGATTCATCGAACAGCCTACCAAAAACAAAATATCTTGGTCCATAATAATTTCTGGGACCTTTGTTGTATTCACCAATAAATCTTATGTTTCCATTTTCATAGTATTCTGTACCTGCCTCAATAAACCAGTCGTTACCAAAGCTACCTTGCATATACTTATTTCCATTAATAAAGTAATAAACACCTTCTCCACATGGAACCAATTCTTTTATATTTTCATGATACTTGGTAAAACCTTCAAATTTCAGTTCTCCAGTTGTATAAAGTATTTTTTGCCATGTTGTTTTTTCATTTTCATCCATAAGTCATTACCTCCTCGTAAATTCAAATTTATTAAAATCTGTTCTGCTTAATCTTATTATTGTTAACACATGTATTGGCCACATTTATATAGATTTAAATTATCATCAAAGCTAGTATCCGATGAAGGTCCCCACTCATTACATACAACGCAACGCACAAGAGTATCTATATGAACACAATTCTCAGAGTCAGCTAATATTTCAAGTTGCTTTTTTGTAAATAGGGATTTAAAAAAATTTAAGCTTTCGTAATATATATTTTTTATATTTTCTGCTTGCACTTGTGTATCTACACATAGCATATCTTTAAAGCACCCAAGGTAATCATAGTAATTCGGATCTGCATAATACACATTTTCATAAGGCACACCGGCCATACTATTTTCAAAGTATATGAATATCATTTCAGATGCTTCTTCACCAACTAACTGTGTTAAAGCATCCCAACAAATGACTGTAGCCGTTCTTAATTGAACTTTTCTTTCTATAAAGATATTGTGAATTGTTTCATAAAGTTTATCTAAAATTAGAAGCGTTAACCCTATTTGCCTTTTATAAAAAAAACCTTCGTCATCCCCATAGATTTCCAAAGTATAGTAGGTTGATAATTCATTTGCCTCGTTCTCTAAATCTATTCTATCTTCCAAGGTTGAAATTTCATCAATACTAGCCTCAATATCTCTTATACTGTCTATCAAATTAAAATATTGAAAGGAGTAAGGCCTATCCATTCCAGAGTCAGGTATGCATTCAAGGCTACAGTATTTTTTTCTACTTGGATAACATAAATAAGGTTCATTAGGAAATTTATTTTTACAATGATTGCATGTATACATAATATCACCTCACAGATTTATTTTTATGGTTTTCCAAAATCTTATCAGAACCTATAATTTCAGGTGAACAACTAAGTCTTTCCAGTACAAGTAGAACTAATCTTAGGTCACCTTCTTCAATAATTGCCTACTCTAACTATACAAAGGTATTTTTCATTTCTGCACGAAACTAATTTTACATATAAACTTTGCTTTATCACTAACCCTACACACCTTAATATATTCTACTACCCTATTTAAAACCCTCTATTTTCTAAACATACAAATACACCATAACTACCTACACTCACCTTACAACCTCTTATACACACCTTAAAACACTTTTTAAACTACTTTATTACTCTCAATTTTTATCTCTTATTTCTATATTTTATTATTTTATTTATACTCTTTAATATCTAATTGCATAAAAATAAGAACCCCACTATAAGTAGGGTTCTTATATTGCTAGTTTGCTGTTAATCCACCTGAACCGTCTCCTGTTATAGTTGTAGTTCCCGTACCATTAAGCTGACTGCCTTCAAATGCATCATCTATTCCATTGCCGTTCTTATCAGCGTTATTCACTGTAGTTGTTGTAGTTGGTTTTTTAACTGTTGTCGTTGTTGGTTTTTTAACCGTTGGCTTTGATGTTGTTGATGTTTTCGCTGTTGTTGCTTTTTTAGTTACTACTGCTGCTGGTGCTGGTTTTTCTGCTGGTAAACTGTTTATTTCTGGCATTGTGGTTCCTAACTCTTTACATGCCTCATCTAGTAACTTAGTATACTCTGCTGTACCCTTATCTTCTTTAACAGTTTCTATTATTCCATCTATAACCAGTTTAGCATCCCATAATGTCAATCCGCTACTTAATACTTTATAAGCGTCTGGAGGTGCTTGACCTGCTGGAACTTCTATCCAACCATCGCCATACTCTAATCCATCATCCGTCAATGCAAGAAGCCTAACATTTTCCTTCTCTGCATCTGCTATGCTTGCCTGCAACGTCTTCCATTCACTCTGGGTATTTTGAAATTGAATACTACCTTTCTCTAATTGAGTTTTTAATTCCGCAAGTGTTAGTTTTGAATTAGATAACTGACTAAACAGTATAAAATTACCCGCTATACTCAATAGCAGCAGAACAGCTAGCGAAATATTTATAAGAGCTCTTTTATTCTTCATATTTACTCTCCCTTTATTTGTTATATATATTAAATTCTTATTATCTTCTATCAATTTGGTTGTTCTCTTCCTGTACAACCGATAATTTTAGTTTGCTATCCTCAATTTTTAATAAAAGTCCTTCATGCTCACTCTGAGCATTTTCCACTTGTATCTGTGTAGCCGTTGCACCTGTATTTATAGATACAATCCTACTATATAACCAAACATTGACTGCAATACTTGCTACAATAGCTACGCCCAATACCATGGGTGCTATTTTCTCTATTTTAATCTTTCCTTTTAATTCCGACATGTTTTATCCTCCTTACATTATGTAAAAAAGTAGCATCGTTTACCATATATTCCTGTATTATAATAACATTTTATACTATTGTAATTATATATGCAATAGTATAGAATCTCAATCATCAGTTATCTTTATAATATGTTAACCCTATTTTCCAATGTTGCACCTAAATAAACTATATATCTATCTTCTCAGTATTATAGTGCAACCAACCTACCAGTTGTCCATTCGAATGTTTCCTTCCACTGCTGCTGTGTTCACCTGTTTCCTCAAAACATCTTTTTTTCTCACATATTTCATTCCGCTGTCCCTTTTCCAACCCTGATTCAAATTTTAATATATGACAAGCTAACACCTTAGATTTTTATGGCTTAAACTCTTATATTGATAGACTAGTTTCAGATATGAGCTCTGTTCCCTTTGTACCTAAATTCATTTATTTGTCTAGTTTTATATTGATTTAATTCATATAGTTTTATTAGCTAGTAAATCTAACTTTAATATCTGTATGTAAGTTAGTATATTATTTTCATCTATGAGATTGGTTAATTTTATTGTATGTATTTTCTTATTTAATTTAAGTATATTAATCTTTGCTGTAAGCCTTTTTAATATTTAACCTTTAAATATTATTGCTCTTTAATAAACTATTAAAGAGCCATTTAAGACTCTTTCTTTAACTCTTCATTAATTAAATAAATTAATTGCCTTAACAATCCAATTAATTGTAATAGTATTATAATACAAACGACACTTATCATTAAATATAAGCATGCTAAAAACCCCTGAATAAACATCATATTTACAAACTCCTCCACCCATTTTTGGGATGAATTGTAACATATTTTTTTCAATTAATAAACACTTTAATAACTTTTTTAAATATACAATCACGCCAGTTTATCAATTTATCTATTTAACCAAAACAGCCTATCAACCCCATTATGTCACTCTGACACTTAAAACCCTTTGTACCAGTCCAATAAACCACTTTTATAGACTTTGCTACAATTCATGTTAAGCCCTTAGAACATATGTTCGTATATTCTATCTCTCAATGAATTTTTATAAATCCTGTAATATCTAATAATTTTCAGTGCTTATTTCTATCTTTAAGACCTTCTACCCGCTTAAACTGCTAACTTTTAAACCTGTGATTAATCTAACTTTTATAAATCTCATCTTTCAAAATCATACTTTTTCACATCAAGTGTATCCTTAAAAAATAGCCACTGTACCTATTGACTTTTCACACAGTAGAATGCTGATTTACCCCTCCCAACTAATTAATTAATCCTATTCATTTTTTTATTAAAATGCTGACATGTGAATGTTCCTCAAGATTCTTAGCTGTTTTTGCTTTTGATAACATCTTAACTAAACTTCTTACCATATAGTTCTGTTAGTATAAATCTAAATTTCTTTGATGCTTTTTATCAAACTTCCTGATACATAAAAAATACCAACTAATTAACCTCTAGTGCTTAATTAGTTAGTACTTACTGTTTATTCTTTATCATTACTATAATTTCTAGTATTCGCCTTTCTTATCTTCACTCGGCTTTCATTTTCTCTTAAGTATTCTATTTTCAATTCCTAGTTTATCTATTATTCTATCCCTGTCACAAATCTGCTTATTTGCACGATTTAACTTTTCACAAATTAACCTATTAGATTTCCAGTTCCCATATTAGAATTACTGCTTAATAAATCAGTTATTAGTACTTTATCTATATAAATCTCTGTTTCTAAACTATCGCTATCAATTTTTATGTACCAGTCCTTTCTTTCTACTTTATTGAAACACTTAAACCATAAGATATTATTTATTCATAATACAGGATATTCAAAATCATAGAATTCATTATCATCAAATACTACTCCAGTAGTTGTACTTTCTATTCTTATGTCAGTTACAACTCATTTTTGTATTAAATCATAACAATCATGGTTTTTAGAGTGCGTTATTATAAATAATTGCTTGTTACCAATTTCATAATCATAACAATTATCCTACTATTTATCACTCAAGACATTTAAACTACTAATTTCTATTCCATGTCTTGTAATGTAATCTATTTCCTCTACTGTCCTCGCTGTAAGATGCCACTTTTCTATATTTCCCCATAAACCAACAGCTTTTAACCTATTTACTATAGTTTGCCTAGATACACCCTCTTTACTTATTCTATCTTTATCTATACCTTCATTTAGTATATTCATTATTTTAAGTGCACTATTGCCTTCTAAATATAGTTTAATTATTCTTAAAGTGTCTATGTTACTTTTAAATGCAATGTTTCCTTCTTCAACTTTCTTTAAATGCCCATAATTTGTATCATATTCAGGCTTTACTTCCAGTTGTTGTGCTAATGTATCAAATTCATTTAATCCTGCAAGCTTGGCCTCATATTCCCTAGTTATATTTGTTTCTCTTATATATGCTTCGACTAACTTACTCCTTAAACTGTTTATTTGCTCATTAGTTTTTTTTAGTAACTCAGTAAATTTTTTTACTGAGTTACTTAAACTATTGTTTTCTATTTCATAGATTGAAATTACATAACTACCTTCTTCATTCTTATTGCTTATCTCTTCTATTAACCCTAGTGCCTCTGTTCTACTATCATCTGTCAAATGTTTATTTACAATTACTTCAATCTCTAACAATAATTCATTAATATTCTTATCCATTTTATCTCCTCCTCATATCAATTTACTCTCTTCGCATCACTAATTTACTATTTTTACACCACCAAATCACTATTTTTACACCACCAAATCACTATTCATATCACTAATTTACTATTTTTACATATGTTGCATCGCTTTGTTTTTATCTTGTATACTCAAAGTTGTTTTGTATTAGAACCTGATTCTAGTTAAACATTACTTGTTTTGATGAATCGAGCCTGACTACTTTAAAACTGCCATTTGCTTTGAAAATACTTCCCAGTTCAGTAGCTGTCCCCACTGCTTTCACCCACATTTAAAATTGTACTACTTTATAAAATCTACCCATCAACCCAATATATGTGTAATATTAACTTAACAAACTACCTTAAAAGTTTCTCCTAGTATATCTAATATTCCACACTACCTAACTTCTGGCATATTTTAAATAGATAATGTATAATTTTCTAGTATATAATTTACTAATGCATAGTGTTTACTTTGTATAGCACACTTCATGACTTCGTTAGTATTCCTTAACTTCTTCATTAAGAATGTATATTCTTTTTCTGGATCTATCTCCAAAGCTGCAGGACCTGAAGTTTTACGTATAATTTCAACTATATTATTAATTTTGAATAGCGGGTAGTAAACTAACACTCCAACTTTCTCTGTTGTCCATTCATTCAAACTAGTATCTATTATCTTATTATCTTTTACTCCCCATGCATGCCTAACATATAGCTTACATTCAGCATCATATAAATAGCCTATTACCATATATTCTGTTTCCTTATTTTTAAGTAAACTTTTAGCGTTATTATAGCAGTGCTTTATCCTATGTCTGTATTTTTTCTTTAACTCTTTTGTTAGTTCAATATTAACCATTTAATGCATCCTCCATTCTTTAAAATTATATCTATACTAAACTAGTATTTTAAGCCCGTTAAACTTTGATAATTCGTCTTTTATGGTAATACTTACCATGTTAATTATTGGGTTATGTCGTTTTACCATTAACCCACTAGGTATATATTATTAAGTAGCTATCTATCTACAGTTTTTCCAGTTACTATTAATTACTAATCTATATGTTTATTTAGTGGCATTACATTAAAATTAAATTATTAATTATATTTTAATATTTGTATTTTCATAACTAGGCGGTGAATCATGAACAATAAAATTAGTTTTAGTTGCTTAATACTCAAATATCACTCTAGATTCACGAGAGAGATATTTTTTTCATTAATTAGCTAAAATAATTTTCGATGTAATTTTGTACTAAATTGTATTTTAACTACATTTTACAATTTAGAACTTTTAGAACTTTCTATATTCTCATACTCAGTACTATTAGAATTTTCAACGACATCTAATTTAGAACTTTTGGAACTTTCTACGCTATCAGACTTCTCCATTGCAATATCTACCCCAAATTCATTCCCAAGTTGCACTGAAAACAAGTTTTTAATTCCCAACTTCAATTCAAATTCTTTTTCTGCTTCTTGCGTTTTAAATTTGCATTTATCAGATGCAGATAAATATTTTCTATCAAATTTTACTGTAGGAAATTCTCCTTCAACATTTTTTTGTACATTAACATGAACAGCAGATGATTGCTTACAAATGTTGTATGTGTTAAAATTTTCATTTTTATATCTGATTCTTGTTTGAGAACCAACAGAGCTTGGTGTACGACTGATTACACCATAGGAATTTAATGTATCAACTAGCGAACTTACCTTCATTCCCAGTCCTTTTGCTATTTTCTCAAAGTCATCTGTCCTAAAGCGGTAGTAATCCTTATGATTTATATATCCATTATTTTCACCTGATGAAAGCTCATTTGCAATCATCAAAAGATATTTGTAAATTTCATCTATGCCAGGAGCTAACTCAAAAGCTTTTATTTCAGGAAGTTTATCATACTTTGCAAATATAGTACGCATTAAAGTATCAGGCCAAATAGGCATATTAGGTGACATATAATCCATTAATGAGTCTTCGAATTTTTTAACAAATGTCAATGTTTTGGTAGTTGCTCTGCCTTTGCTATTAATGGTGGTATGCTTAAATCCTTTTTGCCCTGCCAACAGATACTCCCCTTGTGAAAATATTAGAAGTTTTGATTCTGTTCCATCTGGATATTCAATGGCTACTCCTATTTTACTATTCCTAGTTCCTGCGTCTTGATATATAGCAGCATAAAAACCACCGCCATATTGACCTTCCATGACCTTAGCCATCTTTGCTGTATGCTTAAAACAATTACCTTTTCTTAGTAAATCAATGATCTTATCACCTTCCTCAAAATCTTCTACGTTAATTCTTTCGTTCTCCATGTTGCTAACCTCCTCATTATTAAAATTTTCTGGTGCCTTACTACCCAATCTCATTCCATTAACAGTTTTTGTTTCCATATTTTCTACCAACTTTCATAAGTGATAGAGTTCGAATCCTTCACAAACAGCACTTAAAAATTAGTGCTTAGTGAGTTTTTTCTTAACCCTTTGAAAAAAACTAATTAACAGCTTTTTGATTAAGCTGGGTATGTTGATAAAAAATAAGAGCTTTTCTACAAAAATGTAGCTAAGCTCTTAAATATATAGACTAATATACTATTTTGGCATATTTAAATAATCACTAGAATCTATAATGCCCATAAATTTATTAAAACTATCAATATTCTCAATTAATAAAGTACCAGGACAATAATCATCACATTCTGGCGTTGTAGACTTATCTTTATAAAATTTACAATTACAATCAAGTGCAGTATCATAAAAGTTTCCTCTCATAATATGTTTGCCTCTGTAAATATCTTTGGTAGGCTCTTGTGTTTTATGTATATCATCATGCTTTAATATTAGAATATCTGATATTAAATTTTTCCTATTATCAAACGTATGTCCCCGATGATGAATGTAGTGCTTAGTACTATCACCTGAAACACCAAATAAAAAATGGTGCAGCTTATATTTATTAATATTACCTTGATTTATGTATCCACCAGTTCTAAACTTACTTTTTATTATCCAACTTTCATCATCAAATACTTTTCCAGGTGGAATATCATTATCATCAAGAACGCCTGCATCTCTAAAAAGTTTTATTTGATTAAGTGATGCTTCTAAATTTTCTTGCTTATTTTCAGTATCATGATTTGCAGACCATTTTGTTTTATGTTTTATTATACTAGCTCTAATTTTATCTATATCTTCCTTATCTATAATGGCATATGCTTTTTTGTATTGACTGTAATTTGGATAATCAAAAGACATAAATACTATATTTTCATCATTAAGATATGTGTAAAATTTGTTTTTATACTCAACTACAACTTCGGCCTTTTTAATATCCTTTTTGTTCGTTTTATGGTGCTGATACTCTTTTGTAAAGACAGACTCTTTGAAAAAATAAGGGTTATTTATAATTTCATCTGTTATCAATAAATATTTGTATAATCGCATATATGTTCTACCCCCATGTTCTTTTTATATTAGATAGCCACCAAATTTGGGCTACTTTTTATTAAAGCTAATAGCCGTCATTTTCGTTCACCAACCTTCTTTTGTTTTTCTTTAAAATATAACCCTGCTTTAATAGTCAACAAAAGCTCATTCTTACTTAAGCTACTGTCAAATGTCTTTATACCTAACAATTCAACCTGAATCCTCTTATAATGATTTGGAAACATATGATATGATAAATTATCATCATCCCCATAAATATAGTTGAAAACCTTCTCATAATCATATTGCCTATCAAAAGAACTTCCTGGATTTATAATATAGTCTGTTTCCAGCTCCCCAAACTTCATAGATTGTAAATTACTATGAAGTTCCTCAACTACTTTTTCTAGCTCTTTCAAATATTCATTAAATGCTGATTGATTCTCTATAAAGGTACACCTTGAATTAAACATCATCTCAAGCTCGTCTAATTCGATACTATAACAATCATTGAATCTTAACTTTCTTTCATTTTTCAATACTTCTATCTGTTCTAAAATATCCTGCTTTTTCTCTATAACCTGTGCTCTTTTTTCACATAAACTCCCTTCATATTGCTTCTTAATCTCTTCCACAATTATATTCAAGTAATTATAATATTTTAGCACCAGTTCATGTATTAAGTAAAATTCTATTCCAAATTCTTTAGCTGGTTCGCCTGGAATATTACTATATAAGAACACATGCATATCATATTTTGAAACCGCTCTTGCTGATGCCCAACTTGCAAAATATTTCTTTTTGCTATTACTATCATAAATATCATCAAGATTAACTGGGTGCGCACCAAATACTGCTCTTATGTGCTTAAAATATTTTTCATCAGTTAGCTTCTCCTTAAATATTGACCTATCATTCTCAAATGGCGAATTTCTAGTATTAAAGAATACTCTATGTAACTGAATAATTGCATCAATTATTATATCATATGAAGAAATCATCGTATAAACTTGCATGCTCATAATATTTTCACTCTTATTTTTTATCTCAGTCGAATTAATAAAATCAACCGCTACAGTAATCCAGTCCATGCATGAACATATTATGCTCCATCTGTTCTTACTATTTATGTTCTTATATTTGTTTAGAACAAAATAATTATTTCCATTTATAAAGTTTCTGAATTTTTTTATCTGGTCAACCTCAAATTTCTTACTAAAATCAAACGATACCCCCATAAGCAATTCTCCATATCTATAAATTATAAAAGGTACATTACTATTTAATTTATATTAGCCTTAACTTTAAACAACTATCTTCTGTAGCCACATCCGCACGCACCGCATTCGTCACAAATATGCCAACCACACTTATCACATCTAACCATTTGATCCGTAATTGTATTTCTACAGTTATGACAATGATTAATATAATTTCCACGTATAACATTTGTTAAATTGTTTAATGGAATATGTCTATTAGGTTGGTAATCTTCTAATTTCGAAAGAGCATTTTTTGCTATTGTATTCTCTTTATCATATATCAATACAAGTTTATATGTTTTTTTTGCATCATCAATTTTACCAATTTCAATATAACACTTAGCAAGCCTTGTATATGCTAATAAATTTTTTCTATCAATTTTAATAATTTTCTTGTTAATTTCAATAGCATCTATTCCCCATTCTTTATTTAATGCAAATCTTTCTGCTTGTTCATTAAACTCCTTTAATAATGTAATATTTACCAACGCATCTTTAGCTCTTTTATAACCACGCTTCGCTGATTTTTGGAACCACCTTTTCGCTTCTTCTCTATCTTTTGCCACACCTCTTCCTTCTAAATACATATACCCCAAATTACATTGTGCATACTTATCCCCCGTTTGAGCTGCTTTTCTGTACCACTCCACAGCTTTGCTAAAATTTTGTTTTACACCTTTTTCTTCATCATAACAAACTGCTAAGCTATATTGAGCACGAGTAAACCCTTGATCAGCTGCTTTTTTAAACCATTCTACAGCTTTTTTAAAGTTTTCTTCTACGATTTCTCCATTCTCATAACAAACACCTAGATTAAACTGTGCCATATAATATCCTTGATCAGCTGCTTTCCTATATAATTCAATAGCTTTAACATAATTTATTTGTATGCCTTTTCCTTTTTCATAACAAAATCCTAAATTACACTGAGCACTAGCATCCCCTTGTTCAGCTCCTTTTATATACCACTCTACACCCTTTTCATAATTCTGCTCTATGCCCTCTCCATTATCATAGCAAATTGCTAAGCTATATTGAGCACTAGCATGTCCTTGTTCAGCTGCTTTTCTAAACCATTCCACAGCTTTGTTATAATTCTGCTCTACGCCTTTTCCATTCGCATAAGAAACTGCTAAGCTATTTTGAGCAGTCGCATATCCTTGTTCAGCTGCTTTTATATACCATTCTACTCCCTTTTCGTAATTCTGTTCTACGCCTTCTCCATTATGATAGCATATTCCTAAATTAATTTGAGCTTTAGCATATCCTTGTTCAGCTGCTTTTATATACCACTCTACTCCCTTTTCATAATTTTGTTCTACGCCTTCTCCATTCGCATAAGAAACTGCTAAGCTATTTTGAGCAATAGCATATCCTTGTTCAGCTGCTTTTCTAAACCATTCTACACCCTTTTCGTAATTCTGTTCTACGCCTTCTCCATTATGATAACATATTCCTAAATTAAATTGAGCTTTCTCATACCCTTGTTCAGCTGCTTTTATATACCACTCTACTCCCTTTTCGTAATTCTGTTCTACGCCTTCTCCATTCGCATAAGAAACTGCTAAGTTATATTGAGCAATAGTACATCCTTGTTCAGCTGCTCTTCTATACCACTCCACACCCTTTTCATAATTCCGTTCTACGCCTTCTCCATTTTTATAACATATTCCTAAATTACATTGAGCGATAGCATATCCTTGTTCAGCTGCTTTTCTATACCACTCCACAGATTTGTTATAATTCTGTTCTACACCTTCTCCATTATGATAGCAATTCCCTAAATCATTTTGAGCTGTCTCATACCCTTGTTCAGCGGCTCTTGTATACAACTCTATAGCTTTATTATAATTCTGCTCTACACCTTCCCCATTACTCATATCATCAATCCCCATACTTTATATTTTAATTACATTATATACCTCTTGTTAACAATTTTATACAACAATATAAGTAAAAATGCCCACTGTAATAAATTTTAAGAGATGAGTATATTAACTTATTTAGCATTAAGTATATTAATTTGCTTCACAAGTATATTGTTTTTAGAACTACACGAAAATTCTATTCTATGTCCGCAACAATTACTTGTTAAATAAAAGAAGATCCTACATATTTTAAAATATTCACTCTATTTCTCATTTAATTATAATTCCCAAGTCTTTCACTTAATTAAATACTACTTATGATACAGCTCCAGATTTATTATATGCTTCCTCTTGTATCATCTTGAGGGTAAAAATAAAAACCGTTACACTCATTTTTAGAGTATTAACGGTTTTTAATTTTCTTATATATTTTAGGTATTATCATCATTAGGTAATTTATTTTAATATAGTTTCCAAGTTTTTTAAGTGTTTTAACACATAACATGTAGACTATTCCACTTTTCATCTTAATTTTTACAGCTTCAGATTTAACAATATATTAATTAATCAAAGTCTCATATTTACATAAAATCTATGTAGCCAAACCGTAGCCAATATAGCAAAACAGGCAATAAAAGGCACCAAAATACAAGGCTAGACACCAAGTTTTGGCTACTTTATTATTATATCTAAATCTACTCCAAACCCTTATAATTCAAGGCTCTAAGCCCATTTTTACATGCTATTTCTTCAAATTGAACGCTGAAATGCCATCCAAGTACTCTCCCAGCTGAGCTACATCCCCATGTGTTAAATTAGTCTCTTGAATAACTCAAAAAACCTCTTTTGTTTCATCTATTTAGTCTATTATATTATAAAAAGTGTAAATTACCAACCTTTATTTTTTATTCAAAAGTTTATGTTACCTTTTGATTTTGTAACATATAAGTTTGTTTCTCAACTTCCATATAAACTTTCTCAACGCTTTCGCCAAAGCAGGCAGAGGATAAGTGTCCTATTCCACTATAAGCATTTTTAACCATTATGCCTGATCCCTCTTTATCCATTAAAGTTTGAAATAATATTTCTGCTAAATTTTCATCTTTATAAAAAAATCTTCCGTTATATTTATCCCTAATTGCCCCATCTAAATTTTTATCGTACTTTGCCACCACAGGTATTTGTGCAGCCATAGCCTCTGCAAAGGTTAATCCTTGTGTTTCAGTCAGAGATGCGCCTACAAATACGTCTCCCATCTGATAATACTTTCCAATTTCCGCATAAGGCCTTTCACCAGTAAATATTACAGATTTTTCAATACCAAGCTCTTTAGTTAAAATTTCTAAGTTCTCACGTTCTGGTCCATCACCTACAATTAGAAGTTTACAGTTCGGCATTTTATAAATTAGCTCTTTCATACTCTTTATAATTATATCTACGCTTTTTTCTTTTGCTATGCGCCCAATAAATAATACAACTGGCTGATCTTCATTTATTCCAAAAGATTTCTTTTCCTCTTTGATAAGCTCTACATCATAATTACTTTTCTGGAAAGGTTCAATATTAATCCCAGTAGGTATTACATCTATATGTCTTGTTAAACCATAATTCTTAAGCGCATCTTTAACCTTTAACGTGGGTACTATTATAGCACTACAATCTCTACAATATAATTTACTTACTTTTTTAGCAAATTCAGAAGCTGGCTTAAGCATTATACCACGCGATACGTAATGAATATAATCCTCATACATAGTATGATAAGTGTGAACTACAGGGATATCCAATTTTTTAGCAACTATTCTTCCAAATAGACCTATACTAAATTCCGTTTGTGTGTGTATTATGTCTAAGTCTAATTTTTTTATCTTACTCATAATTTTATGTGAATATATCATCCCAACCCTTTGAGAAGGCAAAAGAAAAAATGGTATACTGGGTAATCTAATAATACCTTCCTGTTCCTCTCCGTCTGGATGTGTAACTGTGATAATGGTTACACTATGTCCAAGTTTACTTAACTCATTTTTTAATATCATAGTAGAAGTAACTACTCCACTTACTTGTGGATAATAAGCATCAGTAAAAATTCCAATATTCATAATCATTCCCCTTTAAATACTATAATTTCCTTATAACTTTTTTATTTAATCCTTCACAACAGCATAAAACCCAAATATTATACAGGAATAAAATGTAATTATTCTCCATAATATTATAGCTGCCATTATATTAGTACGTAAAAAAAACAAAGCGAAAAACATGAAGAAAGCGCCCTCTGCCCCACCAATAGCTCCAGGCAATGGTATAAATGCTGTTAGCATGATTACAAACGCTGTTCCTGCTATCATGCTACCTACGCTAGCACCGCTCATTCCAAAACTACGATAAATAAAATAAGGTATAGTAAAATATATTGTTAGTTGGCATATTGTATAAATAACAGCTTTTAACATCAATACTTTGCTATGTTTAACTATCTCCATATTATCATGAAACTTTTCTAAATTGCCATTGATACGTGTTTCCATCTTTGCTATATCCTTTACGAATTTAAGTTTAGTTAATATTTTAGATAGTGTCATTATTATTTTATGAGTTAATTTACGATGTTTTGAAAATATAATTAAACACACAATTACGCTAGCATTAACTGTAAATCCTATTGCTATTAAATAAAATAAGTTACTCATTTTACTTTTAAAAAATGCAGCTTTCCATAGTATAAGAATTAAAGAATATATAGTTAAAATTGTTTGGTATATGATAAACTTAATCATAAGCGCTGACCCAGCGCTACCAAATCCTAATTCTTGCTTTGTTAGTGTATATAATTGCATTGGCTGGCCCCCAGATGCAAATGGAGTTATTGAATTGAAATATTGTCCTGTCATAGTTACTTTAAATGCCTCTTTAAATTTATAATCTTTTTTTATTAAAAATATAACACTTTGCAAGGTTTTAGCCTCAAAACTCCAATACAAAAGCATGGAAAGTGCTGCTATAATTAGCCAGGAGATTTGTAAATTCTTCATTTGGTGAATTAAATCCATCCACCCATTTGTAAAAATAATCAGTAAAATAAATATAACTCCAGAAGATATCCCCAATATTAAATTAAATTTATAATTTTTCATTAGCTATTACCTGCCTTTTATGGCATACACCTTATTATAAAATTTTTTCCACATAGCAAGTACATTTTCTCTAGAATAAAAATTGTGTCCTCTTGTAGCCTTTTCTTCAGCCTGTTTATAATAAACAGAATCATTTTTCAACTTTTCTATAGCCCGAATAAACCCTTCATTATCATGTTCTTTCAAGTAATAATCAAATAATATATCCTCATATAGCTCTAAATCTCTTAGTAATATTGGTGTGTAAGTATTCATCGCCTCAAGAATCGACATAGGGAAAAGCTCGTTATAAGATGGCATAAAAAGAACATTTGATACATTATATATAGCATTCATCAAATCTCTTTCAACTATTCCTGTAAATAAAATATTTTTTGGTGCATTTTCTATTTCATACTTTAATTCCTTATATCCGTCTGTTATATTCCCAAAAGAAAATCCACCTGCCCAAACAAATTGAACTTCAGGCATTTTTTTTGCAATATCAATAAAATCCATTACACCTTTTCGAGTTTGTATTTGACCTACCCCAAGAACAACAAAAGCGTCCTTTGCAATTTTCAATTTTTCCTTAGCTATATATTTATCCTCAATTGAAAGATTATAAAATTTTTCTTCTGAGACGAAATTTGGAATGTACGTTATTTTCTTTCTATTAATATTATAAGCTTCAAGTTTAGTTATAAAATTTGGATTTACCGTAACTAGATAATCCATACTGTTATAAAAACTAATAATATACTTATAAAAAAGTTTTTCAATAAGCTTAGGTAATTTGATACTTCCTTCAATTGTTTCCGGTAAAAAATGCACATAACCCACTGCTACGCCTTTTTTTTTGGCAAAAGGTATACTTAAGTAATGTTTTAAATCAATAGTATGATAATGCATTATATCGGCTCGTACTCTCTTATTTATTATAACTTTATATTCTTTATCTAACCCATTTTGAACTAAATTTACTTGCTCGAGATAAGCAGATCCTACCCCTTGACCTTTGACTTTGTCCGCTGAAGAAAGCATATTTATCGTAGGCATTCTAGTCACTCCCATCTAATTTAACCTTATTTATACATTTATTGTACACTAACATTATTAAGAATAGATTAATGCAACCTTAAATTTATCTTAAATTTTAACAATTTAATATAAAAATGTATTTAGTTTTTTTAAAATATTTTTTCATTAAATTACCACTAATATTTTATTAAAATAAATAACCCCACCCTATAACAATATTAATTGTCATAGGGTGGGGTTTACTTCTCAACCTATATTTCTATAAATTCCTTATATATCTCTGGTATATCTGTAACTTTATTTTGCTTATACGCATTATACACTATAACTAAAAGTATAACTCCAAGAATAAAAAATATTCTATGAATTGTCATTACATACTTTCCTTCAATTGATGTAAACATTGAAGATACTGTAATCGCAAGAAAGTTATTTACGAAATGTGCAAATATACTCAAATAAATTGACTCCGTTTTTAAATATATAAAGCCAGTAATTAGTCCAAGTAAGAATGCATTTATGCCTTGGGGAATATTCAAATGTACTACAGCAAAAAGTAATGCAGATACCACAAGTGCTATATTCGGATTTATTTTGTTAGCCATCCCTTTTAATAATATCCCTCTGAAAATAACCTCTTCATATATAGGTGCTATAACCACAAGACTAAGTATTAATAAAATTGGCGAAATAGCTTGTTCTTCAAATGGCTTATTTATAAGATTTGGCATGGGTATCTTACTAACCCAAAAGATTAAACTGTTATCAAATATCACACGAAATCCTATAATCAAGAGTGTTACATAAACAAAACCCATTATATTCAACTTTTGTTTAGGTTTTTGATAATTTACTTTATTACTAAAAAGCTTCAGTAAAACAATAATAACATAATATTTAACCATTACCCCAAAAGTAAAAACAACATAAGGCAATGCACTTTCAAATTTACCAGAAAATAAGTTTAAGAACTCTCCAGGTACTTGTCCTAACCACTCCAACAAAATCGCAATAATCATTACAAAAATAGCTTTCATTATTCCCATTTTTTTAATGTTTATAGTTCCATCATCGATGTTCTCTAAAAATCCCATTCAATCACTCTCTCTATTTTATTACACTCTGTCAAATGCTGCATTCACCTCACTTAATAATTACTTCAACGAATTTTTAATTAAGACTATTATCCTTTCTTATATCATATTTTAAGTGTAACATGAAATACTTGTACTAGTTATGAACTTAATGGCAACTTTAATTATATATTATAATCTAGTTAAAAGTCGTTTACACAAAAAAAACTATGTTTCTAAATATTCTAAAATTCAAATATTTAGAAACATAGATTCATATTTAATTATTTATCTTCCTATAAACTGCTCCGTCCAATAAATAGTTCCATTTTCATTGTTATTTATATTTTGCTGATAATTCTGTTATGCTAACGGCAGTAGAACCTTCTCCTATTGCTGTAAACTTCCATTCTCCCTTATTTCTGTAAACTTCGCCCATTATTAAAGATGTCATGTTGTTGTAATCATTAGAAAGATTAAATTTAACCAACTCACCATTAACCGATTTATCCATAATTCTGATGTAAGCATTCTTAATCATTCCAAAATGCTGTCTTTTAGACGCACAATTATAAATATTAACAACGAAAACTATCTTAGATATATCATCTGGTACTTTTATTAAATCTATAACTATTTGTTCGTCATCGCCGTCCCCTGCACCAGTAAGATTGTCACCTTGGTGAACTACACTCTTACACTTGCTTTTCTTGTTACCAAAGTATATTATACTCTTGGCATTTGATAACTTTCCATTTTCCCCTAACATTAAAGCTGATGCATCACAATCAATAGTGTCGCCACCATTGCTACTATCCCAACCTAATCCTACTATTAATTCCTTTAATGATGCATTACCTTTTGTTAAATCTACTTTTTGACCTTTTATCAAATTAACTCCCATATTAGTATGCCTCCCTATAAAATGCATTAAAGTTTATTGCTTTAACTTAATAACATTAAACACTAGATACTAACTCCAAAGTTAGTACATAAAGCGCCTAGCCCACCTTCGAATCCGCTACCTAATGCAGTGAATTTCCATTCAGCTCCGTTTCTGTATAGTTCTCCAACTACTAGTGCTGTTTCAATACTAAAGTCTTCTCCAAGGTCAAATTTAATTAACTCGGTAGTTCCGTCTCCACTCATTACTCTAATATAAGCATCTGAAACTTGTCCAAAGTTTTGTCTTCTTTCTTCTGCTTCATTAATTGTTACAGTAAATGAAATTTTCTTAATAGCTTCTGGTACTAAAGATAGGTCAATGAGTATTTGTTCATCATCCCCGTCTCCAGCGCCAGTCTTATTGTCTCCCATATGTTTAACCGATTTGGATGCATGCTCTGCATTGTTGTAGAATATAAAATCCGCATCGGAGGTTACTTTTTTATCTTCTCCTGTTAAAAATGCTGCTGCATCTAAATCGAAGTCTGCTCCGCCGTCATACTTGTTTGTACTCCAGCCTAGTCCTACTAGCACTTTTTTTAATCCTGGATTTGTCTTTGTTAAATCTACTTTTTGACCTTTTTTTAAATTAACTGCCATTTTTATATACCTTCTTTCTTTTTTATTATGTTCTTGAATTATTGAAATTAGGAATATGTATAATTGGTTTCATATTCTATATTTGTTACTGTCTGTAACCTATTATAGCATAGAATTCATTAACATACATTTTGTAATATAATATGAATTTAATGTAAATAACTATAATTATTTAAATATAAATAATCCTATTGCATAACAAAAAATCTTTTTTTCGCAAGAATCATGAAGGAACACTCATTCTTTTTAGCAGTGAGATTTACACCCCCTTATCTAAAATGATATTGGATATTATATAACACCAGTATTAATACTTTCACCTAATGAAAGTCTCTATTTCTTTTCTTTCTTTAGCTATTGTTTCTAACTTTTTCATAAAGCTCTTAAAAGATTCTTCTTTTATGTCTCTTGCATTTGTAGGGCATATATTTATACAAGCTCCGCAGAAAATACATTCGCTATCATTAGTTTGTCTAAAATCTTTTTTATCTATTGCATTAGCAGGACATTTTTCCTCACATAAACCACATTGTATACATTTTAAGTCCCCTATGGGTACCATATGAGATTTTAAAGGTTTATAAGGATAGCTACCTTTTACATAAATATCTTCTGTTTCTTCTATTTGTACAATATTGTTTATTTTGTCTCTTATTTTATTTGCATATTCTGATATCTTTATATTATCTTCTTTATCAGGCCTATTAGTGGCAACATTATTATTAAGACAATGCTTACCAATGATTGCAGCTCCAGAAATAACCTTCATATTTGATTTCTTTAAACCTTCTGTTAACTCTAATAATGCATCCCCATAATCCCTATTCCCATAGCTTACTATCGCAATAGTGGGGGTATTATTTCCTTCAATATTTTTAAATATTTCATTACAAACCACTGGTAATCTATCAGCGTATACTGGAAACCCTATTACAACTAATTCATCCGTGCTAAATTTCCTTTTTTTATTTCTTGATTCTACTGAAGTTAAATCAATTTCCTCCACAGTATAGCCTCCAATATCTTCTGCTACCTTATTTACTATTTTTTTAGTACTACCATTAGGTGAAAAATAAATTACTGTCACTTTCTTTATATCCATTTTCACATCCCCTTTAAGATGAAATTTAAATAGTGCTTTTCATGTATATTTATATATAATATCACATTGGCTCACAAAGTAGTTCTCCAGCAACATAACGTTTTGTTATATTTCTGTCATCTCCGCAGTATATGAACCTTTGTAGGCGCTCCTCAATACTTCTAAAATCCCTGTCACCAAGGTTCTCATCATCTATTACGAGAGCATCTAGTGAGTATCCCTCCTCGAAAGACCCCACCTTCCCAAAGAATTCTCCACCACCTTTTGTTCCCATATAGAAAGCTTCTGACATTGTAAGGCACCTTTCAACCTTGCCACTATTAATCCAATTTATCTTCGAAGCTTGAACGGCACTGTTCATTACCTTATATATACCTATCTGATGACCTGCACCTATGTCTGTTCCAAGTCCAACCCTAATGCCAGCATCAATGAATCTCCTTGCTGGCATTATGCCTGATGACAAGTTGTAATTAGCATTTGGGCAGTGTGCAATGAAGCTGTTCCTTTTAGCTAGTAGCTCTATTTCTTCCGGGGTACTATATACCGTATGAGCCATAATCGTATTTTCAGTCAGAAGGTTCATTCCGTTATATACATCTGCGTATGAGTCAAATTCTGGATGGAGCGTTTTCACCCATTGAATCTCATCCTCATTCTCAGAAAGATGACTTTGCACTTTAAGATTGTACTTTTCAGAAAGCTTAGCAAGACCCTTCATGAGCTTTACTGAACAGGTTGGAACAAACCTTGGTGTTATTATAGGCTTTACAAGATTGTACTTATCCTTCGTAGCTAATATCCATTCTTCAGTGGATGATAATGATTCCTCAGTTGACTCTACATAAAAATCCGGTGAATGTCTATCCATATTAACCTTTCCAACGTAAGCCCCAATTCCCGCTCTGTTCATGACATCCATTAGAACTTCAGTTCCATTTCTGTGAATAGTAGAGAAAAGTACAACGCGAGTGGTTCCATTTCTCCACAACTCCTTTGCAAGCTTTGTGTAAAGCCTCTTGGCGTATTCTTCATTGCTATATTTCGCTTCTTCTGGAAATGTATACTTATTAAGCCATTGCAACAGTTCCTCATCTAGGCCCATACCCATATTCTGAAACTGTGGAGCATGCGTGTGCATATCTACGAATCCAGGGATTATTAGTGAATTGCCAAAATCATCAACGTGAGTCCCCTTTAAGTGGCTTGGGAGTTCTTTGAATATTCCTATAACTGTTCCATCAGACTCTACAAGATAGCTATTTTCATAGACTTCGAACTTTTCACTAGAAGCAGTAAAAATTATATTACCTTTAAGTGCTTTCATTAATATCCTCCCTTTTTTATGGATGATTATATAACGTATTAATTAACCTAATTTTTAATAAAGTATAAAAAACCAGGTTACTAAGTTAAATGACTATAGAATAATTGAAGCTTAATTCAGCATAGCTTCAATTTATTCTTGTAGTCAGGTAATTTACAGCAACCTGGTAGATACTATTAGAGCATATTTCTAATATATACAAGATAATATTTAATTGTTCTCTTTATTTTACAACTTTACACATTAATTAGATACCATTTTCATTTAAAAAATCTTTTAATAGATTAATACATACAGTTTTCCTATATTCTTTTGAAACTCTCCCGTTACTTGGATTTATCGCATTATTGTATACATTTAGATAATTATCCTTTAACCCTTTAGCTTCACTAATAGTCTTTCCTATAAACATCTCATCAATTTCCGGATGTCTAACTATGGTAGGTTCGATTGCTCCAAATGCAGTTGCTACATGAGTAATCACTCCATTCTCCGCGTGGAGAAGCGCTGCAAATCCCACTCTCGTAATTGCTAATGCCTTTCTAGCTCCTATCTTCTTATAATAATAATTTCCAAGATATTTTTTAGGTATTAAAACTTCAACTATTAGTTCCCCTTCTCTCAGGTCAAGTTGTTTTCTTTGCTTATAAAAATCTTTAATACATATTATTCTCTCAGAACTAGCACTTTTTAGTCTAATTAATGAGTCCGTAACGAATAATACCAAAGCTGAATCAGCCTTTGCAGATCCATTTCCTATATTCCCACCAATAGTTCCGAAATTTCTTACAGCTGGGCCTGCAAGCTGTGACATTGCATCCTTTAAAATTCGAGGTGCAAGATCTGATTCCTCTATTTCAGTGAAAGTACACTGTGCCCCCATTCTTATATAATCAGAATCTTCCCTTATTATCTTAAGCTCTGGTATCTTATTCAAAAATAGATAGCTTGCACCTTCCCCTACTTCAAGCATAAGGTCAGTTCCTCCACTGTAAGGCTTAACCTTTTCATCCCTCATTACTGAAAGTGCCTCGTCTAATGTTTCTGGCATGTATCCATTATTTAATGTTACCATAATCCTTCACCTTCTTTTGCTGCGATTCCTATAGCTTTAACTATTGAATTGTATCCTGTACAACGGCATAAATTTCCGGATATTCCACGTCTTATATCTTCCTCTGTTGGATGTGGAATTTTTGCAAGTATACACTCTGTTGCAAGCACCATCCCTGGTATACAAAATCCACATTGCACTGCTGAAACATCTCCATATGCTTTATCAATAACCTTAAACCTTTCAGTTTTGCTAAATCCCTCTATGGTCATAACATTACTTCCATGAATACTTCCCATTGCTATCATACATGAATTAGCAAGTCTTCCATCGATAATAACAGAGCAAGCTCCACATTCACCTTCTTTACAACCACACTTTACTCCAGTAAGCCTGTACGTGTCTCTCAATACATCCAAGAGCCTGTCTTTCGCACTACCCTCATATTGAATGTTTTCTCCATTAAGTTTGAACTCAATATATTTCATGAGTATACCTTCCTCTCTATTTTAATATGGGTGTCCACATGTAATTACTTATATCTAGTCCTCTTTTGAGGATATTGCTTTTAGTGTATCTTCTACTGTAAATGGAATGTGCTGAACTTTCTTACCTAAAATCTGTTCTACAGCCTCTATATATGCTGCAGCAGTTCCTACATTTGGAAGTTCTCCTGCACATTTAGCTCCATAAGGCCCATAAGGATATTCATTAACATGCATCGAAGCCTTAATGACTGGCACATCCATAGCAGTTGGTATGATATAATCGCTCAAGCTGTTATTTCTAATGCGTCCTGTGCTATCATGATCCATAAATTCCATTGATGAATAACCAATTCCCTGAAGCATTCCACCCTCCATTTGCCCTACTACTATATTCATGTCAATAGGAGTTCCTACATCAAAAGACCCATATGCACCTATTACATTATGCTGACCAGTTAACATATCAATTTCAAGCTCTACTGACTGAACTGACCAAGAATAGGTTGGATAAGCATCTCCACGGAATTCAGCAAGTGAGAATGGTATAAGAAACTCTGGATGTTTGTAATGCTCCTCAATAATCTGCTCCTCTCCATCCTTCCATTCATCTCTAAGCCTAACAACGGCAAGGCGGACAAGCTCTCCAACTATCATAAGTGATCTCGATGCAACAGTTGGGCCAGAGTCTGGAACTTTGTCAGTATCTGGGTTACGTACTATTATTTTCTCAAATGGAATTCCTAGCTCTTTACCTGCTATTTTTGCGAAGGTTGTTTGTAGCCCTTGCCCCATATCAGTATTTGAAGTAAGAATTTCCACAGTGCCATCTTTATGCTTTTTAACTTTTAGTACTGCTTTTATTAAGTCTCTTTCTCCTGAACCTGTGAAGCCTGCACCATGAAATGCAAGTTGCATTCCTATTCCACGTCTAAATCTTCCAGTCTGTGGCTTGTCATAAAGTTCTTTTTTCTTCTTGTAATCACAAAGGACGTCCACTTCTTTGATCATCTGTCTGAGCGGAACATGGAAATGATATTTTCCATTAGTTGAAGTGTCATCTCCCTGCATTACAATATGTTCTTGTTTAAACTCTAAGCTATTTCGTCCTTCACCTTTTGCTACATGGTTCATAAAAAGATCCATGTCAAAGAATACCTGTGGTGCTCCAAATCCTCTGAAAGCACCCTTAGGAACTGTATTTGTTTTATTAGCCTTACCGTGAACCCTTAAATTTTCTATTTTGTAAACTCCAGTGGCACATATTGTTCCACGCTGAAGTACTACTGCTGAGAGTGTTGAATATGCCCCTGCATCATATATTATATCGATATCCATTGCTGTAATCTTTCCATCCTTAACAGCAGCCCTATATCTTGCAGTTGATGGATGTCTCTTGCTAGTTGACGTAATATCTTCTCTTCTATCAAAAATAACTCTTATTGGTTTTTTAGCTTTCATACTTGCTACCGCTACCTGACATGCAAGTATTGATGGATAATCTTCCTTTCCACCGAAAGCTCCACCTGTAATATCTGTCTGAACCTGAACCTTATCCTTTTCAAGTCCTGTTGCAAGTTTAACAGCTGTAAGAACATAATATGGGCATTGCATGGACCCTCTAACGGTAATTTTACCGTCATGATAGTCTGCAATCATTCCATTAGTTTCTAGATACAATTGTTCACCATAACCCGTATTTAAAATTTCATCATACACTTTGTCCGCATTTTTAAAGCACCCATCCACGTCACCTTTCTCATGATGGTAGTCAAAAAATGCAACTTCTGATTTAATCATATCAATAACAACTGGAAGTTCCTCGTAATCGACCACTATCTTCGCAACAATTCCCTCTGTGATTTTTTCATCCGGCCCTACCACCATGAGAATTGGATCCCCAATGTATTCCACAGTATCTATAGCAAATACTGGCATGTCCTCGAGTACTATATGAACCTTATTTTCACCAAGAACATCATCCTTGTCTACTATCATGTATCCATCCGGTAATTCTGGCACGTTAATGCTTTTTATTTTAGCATGAGCTACTGTTGATCTCAAAAACTTACCATGAAGAATTCCATCTGTAGGAACATCTGCTACATATTTAGCCACACCTAATATCTTTTTTAAATGATCTTTTTTACGAACTGAATTTCCTATATTATTCATAATATCCTCCTCGTATTAGCTAAGTTTTCAAGTGTATAAATATAAAAAATGTTTCTTAATTTTCTGAATAATGAAAGCATAAAATAACGGTATCATAGTTCGATATATGATACCGTTAACATGTATTACTTGATTCAAGTATATAATACCATTTTATAAGTTTCAAATACTTCTTGAAAAGTATTTGAAAGATTACCCATGTAAGTAGGAGAATTTCCTTCTGTAATATCATGCATATAATTTACAATTATACATCGTATTCTATATCTTTCGATGTTTTGTCTTCAAAATACTTTTTAAATTGCTCCCAAGTATACTTAGTTACCGCACTATAGAACTGATCATAATTCTCCATAAAATCTCTACCCTCAGGACTAAGTTGTGTTCTCCCTTCTTTTGCACCTCCTCGTCTTCTTAAAACTATTTCATAACCAAGATTTTTTTCAAGTTCATTAATCATATCCCAAGCTTTGCTTAAGGATAAAGACATCCTTTTACAAGCGCCATTAACAGATTCATTGTCGTCTATAAGCTCAAGAAGAAGTCTTAATCTAGAATCAAGAAAAACCTTCTCTTTCCTTATATTTATAGTTAAAGCAGGCTGAAACAAACTATCATTGTGCAAAGGTAGAAGTTCTTTAATTTCGTCATCATCATTAATTGAGCATGTAACTCCTCTATCATTCACATTGAGCCAAGTTATAGAAACACCCAAGGAATTAATAGCTCCCCTAAGTCCATCCTCACCATCATAGGAAAGAATACTCGGAATATGTAAACTATCCATGAGTAAAGGATGTCCACCATGCATATTATATGATGGAATAACGATGTCATCCTTTATTTCAATCATTTCCATCACTGTCTTATAATTAACCATAGGCACATTTACAGGTGTTAATATAACTCTGTTACATTTACCTAGAAGATATTTAAGTCCAATCTTGAAGGAATCGATAAGTGGAGGATTTTCATAATCCTTGTTTATAATAAAAATAGCATCTTCTCGTGCAAGATCTGACTTTATTTCTGGTTCCTCAAAACCCGTAATTACCACAATAGGCCATATACCAGCCTTTTTATATGTAAGTACTATTCTTTGAATTAAAGAAATTGAACCGACCTTTTTCATTGGATAAGCTACACATCTGTTGGCAGCAGCAATTATTCCTCCAACTTCTCTCACAGTATCACCTCATTAAAAAAATTTTGATATCTTATTATATTCTATTATCAATAAAAATCAAACTGATACCATATGAAAAGGCGCAAGTTCGTCCTAAACTGTTAGTTTATGGTCATTTTCTTGTTATTTGCAAACATGAAAATTGTAAAAAAAGTTATTAAATTTAAATGTATTTAAAAAATAAAGAGCCGGTAATGATTAAAATAATCTCATGGTGGAAGTTCTTTTTTAGATGCTTTATTTACTTCTACCGCCAAAGTGGCTTAATACTCACTTTGTTTTTTAAACTATACTTGTCTATCCCTATTTATTCTAAACTATGAGAGGCAAAAAAAGATTCAAAATAAAATATGATTATACACAAATATATGGTATTTAATTATTATTAACAACAAGTGGAACTTTTAATCTCTTATCACTTACATTTGTAAATTTTTTCTACCCTGGGTTCCTAGTGAGGACATGCTGGACTCACTTGCTAATAATCAAATTTAAATGATAAATAATTGATTGTAATCAATTATTTAAAATTTTATTACTATTTATTCAAGCTTTCTTTAAACTAACAAATTAGTAATTCTTATATATATACAAAAGTGACATCCAGCTATTAAGCCAGATGTCACTTTTAAATATTTACACATATATTAGTTTTTATAAAATTTTATAATTTTTCTGCATTTTTATAGATACTAGCAATTTCATCCTTCGAAACAAAGGCTGATAATAAAAACGCTATTATTATTATCCCTGGAATATCAATTAACAGTCTAGTTATTGCAAACTTACTTCCAAGGGCTGATATTTCAAATATTAACATTGGAATTTTAGTAGTAGACCAAGCTCCTATGAAAATTAGGACATTACTAAATTTAACTCCTTTTTTCATAAAAACTGCTGCTACAGGGAATGCACCATAAAGGGGACCTGCTGCCGCTGAGCCTATAATTATCGAAAGTACTATTCCTTTAAGACCTGATCCTTCACCCATGTATTTCATCATCATTTCTCTTGGAACCCATATATCAAGTAACCCAAGCAGTATAAAAACAGGTGGTATAACTAGTGCCATTTCTTTAAAACTATATGCTGCAATACTAAAAGATTTCATTCCTAAATCGTAATTAACTATTGTTAGAATGCCCACAGCTATTACTGTTCCAATAAAGTATCTATATCTTTTTAATAATTTTTTCATACTACTTAAACCACCTTTCCAATGATAAATGCTACTAAAAATGAAAATATGAAAGCAAATACATTTCTAAATAATGTTAATTTCTTGCCAAAATACTTTATTTCTATTGGTACCGTAACAACCCCAACCATCATTAATGTTGAAATAAAAGCACCTATTTGCATATAACCTGCTCCACTTTGCAGTAACATTGCAGCCGTTGGGAATGCAATGAATCCTGGTATTAATGTTATTGCTCCAACTACTGCTGATATTACAACACCCAAGAATCCTGAATTTTCTCCGATAACCTTTGATATTAACTCTGCATTAAATACTGCCAGTAAAATCCCAACAAACATAATAACTGTTAAGAACTCTGGTAAAATGTGTTCAAATGCCTTCCAAGCTTTTTTAAGTGCCATTTTAGTTTTTTTCTTGTTTTTATAATAAGAAAAAACTAGTAACAAAATTGTTAACGTATATAAAATAATATTACTCATTCAAGTTTAACCCCCTGTTTTCTAATAATTCCCTAATTTTTATTGATTATCCCACAACCTTCACATCTATTGAACTCTAATTGTACCGTTATATGGCTTATACCAAAATGTTCTTTTAATTCATGATCTATTTTTTCATAAATTTCTGATGTTTCACTAATTAATATGTCATTCTTTAAATTCACATGAGCTTCAAAGAATATAGTATTGTCATTTAATGACCATACGTGAATATGATGAACATTCTCTATAGCTTCAATTTCCTTAAGTTCTTCTACAATTTCATTTATATCTATATTTTCAGGAGTTCCCTGCATTAAAATGTTTATAGCTTGTTTTAATATTTCAATACTTTCCTTTAATACATATAACCCTATCAGAACAGTTAATAGTGGATCAATCCAGAAAATATCAAAGTAATAAATTACTATTCCTCCAATTACCACTCCTATTGAAGACAATGCATCACTTAGTAGATGTAAATATGCTGATTTCATATTCATATCGCCTTTTGAACCACTATACAGTAAGTATGCACCAAGTGTATTTGCAAGTAGTCCTATTAATGCAACCCATACAACTATTGCTCCATTTATTTCCTTAGGCGTTAAGAATTTAAAATATGCTTCTTTAAAAAGAAAAATAGATATAGCAATTAGTGCTGTTGAATTAATTAACGCCGCAAGTATAGTAGCCCTCTTGTATCCGAAAGTCTTATTCTCATCATTACTCCTTTGTGACATTTTAATAGCAAAATAGCTTACAACAATAGATAATGCATCACTTAAATTATGAACAGCGTCAGAAATCAGTGATAAACTTCCTGAATATAAACCGCCTATTATTTCAGCTACCGTTATAACAAGATTCAAAATCATAGTTATAAGTAAATTTATTCCTTTAATGTTACTAACATCGTGATTATGGCTATGGCCATGGTCGTGTTTATCTGTATGGTTATGCTCTGACACAGTGGTCCCTCCCAATCTTATTTTATATATACATAACAATATAATTAATTCATTTAATTTCATAAATTTAGTCAATATGTATTATACATATTGACTAAATACTATCGATATTACATTGCTTTTCTAATAATATTTAACTAATCTTAATATATATTTTAGTACGAATTATTTTATTTATTTGCTAAAAGCCATTCAAATGCTGGCGTAGAATTAGATAGCGTAGTAGCTGCTTTAGAAAATTTAGCTAAAGCAAATGTTTCCATTATTTCTTCCACAGTTGCTCCATTTTTCTTTGCTAACTTAGTATTATTTAAAATACAAGTTTGAGCATCTAATGCAATTGCAGCGGATAAAAGTATTAAAGCTTTATACTTTCCTGGTATTGTCTGTTTTGACATTACAAATTTTTTATCCATTATATGATTTATAACAAGACTTTCATCTAAGTTTCCTAAAGCTTGTATTGGTTTTGGTACCTCACCATTTTCTTTTTTAATATGTTCTATAATTTCTTTGTAATCCATAATAATTCCCTCCATATTTTTATTTTTTTTACAACTAATTTTATTTCTCGTAAACTTCTAAAACTGCATTTTCCACTGCGGTAGAAATTTTTTCAAGATCTGTAGCTGAGTTTAAATCAAAATTCTTTGCAACTCCTAAATCTTTGGAAACAATAATATGTTTATCTGCTTCAAATCCAAAGGCCTGTAAAGTTTTTTTAGCACAACTCATTGGACATCCGTCTATAGCTACTATTCCTTTTGCATTTTTTGCTCCATTTGTAATGTTAGCAAGTTTTGCTGAAATACTTGCAAGACATAATAATGATGCCTTATCATAACCAACATTATTTGCTGCCTTTACGCTACCAAGCATTGTTGACTGTCCTACATTTGATGCACCTGCACAGTAAAATACTGCAACTGGGCTTTTTTGTTCTTCAACTTCCATACCCTTTGTTTTCTTATCCATATAAGGAAGATACCAATTTTCAGTTTGTTTTTTTGCTACAGTTCCTGTAGGTTTTTTTATTTCACTCATTATATATTCCTCCATTTGTTTATTTATTTAATTAACTATTTAATTAATTGCTTATAACCTTATATTACACCTTTAATTTAATTTGTCAATAGAAATATTTCTAGTAATCAAATTAATTTATTTTAAGAACCCTTCTAATATTTTATCTTCTGCTTCCTTTTCAGATAAACCTAGTGACATGAGCTTTATTAACTGTTCTGAAGAAATTCTACCTATTTCCGCCTCATGAATAAGTTGCGCATCTTGGTGAAAAGCTGAGATTGCAGGAAGCGATGTTATCTTTGCACCATCCATAATTATTGCATCACATTGTATATGGCCTGCACACTTATTTTCCCCTATCATATTAAAGTAATAAGTCTGCTCAGATTTCCCCCTAGCAACGGATCTTGAAATAATCTGTGCTGAAGAATTCTCTCCTAGTAGTCTAATATTTATGTGAGATTCTGCCTTCTGATTGTAGTCAGTAAATAACCTTTCCGTTACTATTAAGCTTGCCCCTTCATGAAGTGTTACTTCGGTTTCACGAATTGTATTATCTACCCCTTTAATCTGAATAAGCTCCATTTCTACGGACCCACCTTCAAATACTTCAAGAATTGTTTTAGGATTAAGTATCCTTTTACCCATTCCCTCACCTTGTCCATAGTGTTTTTCAGTGTATTTCATGTGAGCATTTTTACGAACCAAAAATTCATGAATTCCGTCATGCTGAGACTTGTCATCGCCTGGATTATGAATACCACAGCCAGCAACAATAAGTACATCACTATCTTCTCCAATATCAAAACTGTTATAAACCATATCTGTTATACCCGTTTTTGAAATAATAACTGGTATATGGACACTTTTATTTTTTGTACCTGGTTTAACAAAAACATCAATTCCAGGTTTATCTTTCTTAGTATTTATAGTAATTTCTTCATCGCTTGATCTATCTGCACCTTCTCCATTTTTCCTTAAATTATAAGCAACTTGTGGTATGCTATGATCATTCGAGATTGCTTTTAAAACTTGTTTCTCAACTTCACTTAACATACTATCTCCTCCCCTATTTTAAATACTTTTCTACAATCGCACTCTTCATTACCTCTAATTTCCATAAGTATCTTATCGGTATTTGAAACTTCCTTTATTTTACCATTGGCTATGAGAATTACTTCATCAGCTAACTTTAGTATTCTTTCCTGATGTGAAATTATAACTATGGTTGCATTCGTCTCTTCATGTAGTTTCTTAAAGGTCTCTGATAGTTTTTCGAAACTCCATAAATCTATTCCGGCTTCTGGCTCATCAAAGATAGCAAATTTAGGCTTTCTAGCTAATATTGAAGCAATTTCTATCCGTTTTAGCTCTCCCCCTGAAAGACTTGCATCTATTTCTCTATTCAAATAATCTTTTGGACAAAGGCCTACATCTAGGAGTATATTATGTGGGTTCAAAGTTGAATTACCCTTTGCAGCTGAAAGTTTTAACAATTCACTTACCTTCATACCTTTGAATTTTGGAGGTTGCTGAAATGCATATCCAATACCAAGTTTTGCTCTCTCTGTTATTTCAAGGTTTGTTATATCTTCTCCATTATATAAAATCTCACCTGATGACACCTTATATATACCCATAAGTAACTTGGCTAGGGAGGATTTACCTCCACCATTTGGTCCAGTAATTACATAAATTTTATTTTCCGTAAATTCAAAACTTAAATTTTTAATAATTTCTACGGTATTGACACCTTCAACTTTATAACTTATATTTTTAAGTTCTATCATTTAAATCATCATCCTTTTTTAGTTTTATTATATGTTTGTATAATCATTTAATTATATACTCACATGTTAAACCCCTAATATCACAATGTCAATAATTATTTTAGAGTATTTGATCCAAAAAATTTACAAAAAAAATCGCAGTATTTTACCAACGATTTTTTAAAACAAATATTATTTTATATCAGTGAAAAAATCTTTAACATAATCTTCAACTTTATAAATAACATCTTTAATTTTTTCATTATATAATCTATAGTGCATTTCAAGTCCTACTCTCTCACTTTTAACTAGCCCTGCATCTTTAAGTATTCTTAAATGCTGAGATAAATTAGCTTGACTATACTCGAATTCTTCATTTAACTTGCAAACACATTTTGGGCTATCACATAAAAATCTCATAATTTTAAATCTCACTGGGTTCCCAAGTGCTTTAAAAACTTTTATAGTTAAATCTTCTCGGTTCATTTTTTTCCTCCTAGTTACTTATTTTTTTTATCAATTCAGAAAAAATAATATCTTTTAATTAAACAATTATATACTTAATGATAGTATAATACACTTTTATTAATATTTCAATATTGACTATTGATATTTATAGTAGTAAAATAATGTTATAGTTAAATAACTATTTAATTAAATAATTAATTATATAGGAGGTGATTTATTATGGAAAGTAAAATAAGTACTGAAATTACTATAATAGGTGGTGGTCCCGCAGGGTATGTAGCTGCAATTAGGTCAGCACAGCTTGGTGCCAAAGTTGTACTAATAGAAGAAAGTAACCTGGGCGGAGTTTGTTTGAATAGTGGTTGCATACCAACTAAAGCTCTTCTTAAAACTTCTGAAGTTTCTCGTGATTTTAAAAAATCAAAGGAATTTGGAATTGATAGTAATATATCAAGCATAAACTGGAACACATCTAACGAAAGAAAAAATAGAGTTGTAAAAAATTTAAATATGGGTCTTGAACATATGCTACCTGCAAAAGGAATTATGGTTTTAAAAGGTAGTGGTTATATTAAAGATCCAAAGAGAATTTTAGTTTCAACAGTTGATGGAGAAATAGAAGTTTCAACCCGAAAAATAATTATAACTACTGGCTCTAGGCCTTTAATTCCTAAAATAAATGGAATTGATCATACCGGAGTTATAACCAGTAATGAAGCTCTTAATCTTACAGAGATACCTAAAAGCATTGTGATAATCGGTGGTGGTGCTATTGGTCTTGAATTTGCTACCATGTTTAGTTCTGCTGGGAGTAAAGTTACTATAATTGAAATGAAAGATAAAATACTTCCAAATGAGAATATGGAAATATCCACTGCACTTCTTAAGATTATGAAAAGGCAAGGGATAAACTTTAAGTTATCATCATCAGTAAAGGAAATAAAACAATCTGAAAATGAACTTGAAGTAGTATACATTGAAAAAGATAGTGAATCCTCTGTGCTATGTGAAAATGTTTTAGTTGCCATAGGTAGAAAGCTTAACTCCACCTGCGAAGAGTTTAAAAACTTAGGCCTTACCATGGAAAATGGTGCTATTGTAGTTAATGAAAACATGGAAACAAATATCAGTGGGATTTATGCTGCTGGCGATGTTATTGGAGGAAGGCTTCTTGCTCATCTTGCCTTTACTGAAGGTAAAGTGGCTGCTGAAAATGCACTAGGAATAGACAGCAGAGTTAATTATAATGCTATTCCTGCCTGTGTTTATACTCATCCTGAAGTAGCTTCTGTTGGTATTAATGAAGAACAAGCGGAAGGTCTCCATATGGAAATAAAGGTGGGGAGATTTGATTTTAGAAATAATGGGCGTGCCTTAACTCTCGGTGAGCGAGAAGGCTTTGTAAAAGTTATAACTGATAGTGATAATACTATTATAGGCTGTCAAATACTTGGCGTTAATGCTTCTGAAATAATTTCAGAGATAACTCTTGCTATTACCTTAAAAGCTAAAGCTGATGTATTAGCTGATATGATTCATCCACATCCAAGTTTAGGTGAAGCAATATGGGAAGCCTGCGCTGATGTTTTAGGGAGATCCCTACACAAGTTATAGGAATACCCTTTAATATATAAAAACAAGGAGGATTTTATTATGGAAGAAAAACAATTACCCGGTTTTATAATGTGTGTATGTACAGGAAAGTGCCCAGGATTTCAGGCAATGGATATCTGGGACTTCATAAATCAAGTTAGAGTTGAACTCCCTGTTGAGTATGGTTTTATTCACCCTCAACTTTGCGAAGAGGATGGAGACAGATTTCTTGATGACTATCTAAAAGCTGGCAGAAAAGTAATAATAGGTGCCTGCGCTCCAAATATGCAAAAGAAAATGTTTAAACAATCCTTTAAAAATGCTGGACTAGATGTAGAAAAAGATGCTGTAATGCTTGACATTAGAGATATGACAAACGAAAAAGCTTTTGACGTAGTTAGAAACGCATTAAAAGACTTAGGTTTTGAGGAGGAAGAATAATGAGTGAATCAACTTTTATGGGTGTTCCAAGAGATACAATAGATTGGAGCCCAACAATAGATTATGATAAATGTAATTTTTGCAATGACTGTTCCGACTTTTGTCCTCATCAAGTATTTGAAATAAGAGAAAATGAAGACAAAAAACTCATAGTAAAAAACCCAGATAATTGTGTTGTATTCTGTAGAGCTTGTGGAAAGACTTGTGGGCTAGACGCCTTGTCTTTCCCAGATAAAAAGGAAACTACAACTAAAATTAAGAAAACAAGAAAGGAGCTGGCAGCTAATGAGTAAATCTTATGCTATACTTCCCTGCAATGGCCTTGATAAATGTGCTGGTTGCATTTCAAAGGAAGTTGCAGTAAATCTTTCTGAGTCTACGGATAGTGAAATTATATGTCCTGTATTATACAGAATAGCTGACGCAAGGTATACTAAAATTGCGCAAGAAAAGTCTCTTTTAGTAATTGATGGCTGTGCTACAAAATGTGCCAGTAAACTTGCCATAGAAAAAGGTTTAAAAATTTCCGAAAAAATTAATATAAGCGATGAAGCAAAATCAAATAACATTAATATTACCGAAGGTCTAAGACTTGGAGAAAACGAGCTTAAACTTGCTAGCATTATAAGTGAAAAACTAACAAAAGTAGAAAAAAAAGTTGAAAGTGAAAATTCATTTGCTTTTCCTGAAAACATTGACTATGATGAATATAGAAAAGATAAGTTTACCTTTAGAACCCCAAAAGAAGGTTTTTATTTTAATGAAAATGACTGTTGGGCTTACGTTGTTGGAAATAAGGCAAGGATAGGTGTTGGCGATTTTGTTCAGCAAAGTCTTTCAGATATAATGTTCTTTACTCCACCAACTGTTGGCACCGAGGTAGAACAGTTTGATGAAGTAGGAAACGTAGAGTCTGGAAAAGCTGTATTTGAAGTTATATCCCCTGTAAGCGGTACAATAACAGCTGTAAATGAAAAGCTGTTAGAAGAACCTGAGCTTATTAATCAAAACCCATATGAAAATGGATGGATAGCCGAAATAGAGTTATCCGATTTTGAAAGTGATAAAGAACTACTTCATGACTTTGATAATTATTATAGCGTACTAAAAAGAAAGGTGGATGAATTTCATGTCTAAAGTAAAAGTTATAGCCTGTAGCGGAATGGGTAAGGTATTTGGCCTTATGTCAAGAGAAGTAGCTTTGCATATTACAACTGACTTAAAACCGAGTGAAACTGATACAGTTTGTCTTGCCCATATAGTAACTGGAGATGCAGATGCTAAAGAAAAGATTGAAGGTTGTTCTTGCATAACAATTGATGGTTGCCCTGCACTTTGTGCTGCTAAAAATGTTGAGGTTGCAGGTGGCATAGTAAAGGCAAAATATAAAACTGTAGATCAAATGAAAAAACATAGAGGCGTAAATGCAGGTACTGCTACGGTTCTTACTGAAGATGGATGGAAAGTAGTAGATGAACTATCTGCGGAAATTTGTATAAAAGTAGATGAAATTTTAAAGGAGGAGAAATAGTATGGCTAATTCAAAAATTGGAGTATTATCCTGTAGTGGTGAAGAATGTCTTGGCGGAACTATTTCAAGGCTTGCCACAAGAAAAATGCTTGAAGAACTCCGTGTAGGTACAACCGTTACTCTTTGCCTTCCATTATACGTTGCAGGTGGAGAACAAGAAAGATTTTTTGCAAAAGCTTTTCCGGTTATTGCAGTAGATGGCTGCAGTAAATGTTGTGCTAAAAGAGCTACAGAAAAATATAGCGGACCTGTAAGTGCTACTGTAATTGTTTCGGATATATTAGGAGAAGATGTTGCTTTAGATAAAACTGTTTCTACTAGAAACTTAACCGAGGAACACTATAAAATGGTAGATAAAGTTGCTGCAGAAATATGTAAACATTTTGATGAACTATTAATTAATAAAGGAGTTTAATCTTATGGGATTATTTTCTTCTATAAAATATAAATCTTCGGGAGGTAAAGGGATGAACGTTATAATAAAACCTGACATCTTAAATGATGTAAAAAACCAGCTAACTGCTCTAAATAAAGATGTGGTCAGATTTGAAGTTGTAGATTTTGGCTGAAGTGGTCCAATTTTCAACATTGTTCTGGATGAACAAAAAGAAAATGATACTATTACAGAAATTGATGGAATAAAATTTGCTGCTGAAGCTGAAATTGCATCTTTGATCAAAAATCTTGAAATAATAAAAGATGGAGATAAGTTTGTTATAAAGAGTTCTGGCTGTTGCGGTTAAAAATAAAGGTTGCCTATTAAGGTAACCTTTATTTTTATTTCATATTAATTTTTTCCGAGCATAGATTTTTGAGTCTGCTCCGTAATTCCTTTTTTTTGTGTAAACAATCCCTGCTTTATCTAAGGCCAATGATTCTAATACTGGTTGTCTTCCTGTGGCCACAAGAATTTTATCTGTTATAAAATTTCCTTTATCGGTTTCAATCACTATTTTTTCATTTTCTTTTTTCACATTTTTAATTGTTGTGGAATTATAAACTGAGATGTTTTCTCTTTTAAAAGCTAATTCGAGAACACCTGCAGCCTCTTCATCGCCATTTGGCATTAGATATTTATCCATTTGTGCAAGTGTCACTTTAGAACCTAAACGTGAAAATGCTTGGGCCATTTCTGTACCTATTGCACCCCCCCCTATTACCATTAAGCTTTCTGGTATACTTTCTAAATTAAACATATTGATATTAGTCAATAGCAAGTGAGCTTCACCATAGGCTCACTCACAAGAAACCCTGGGTGGATTTTTTTTCTAACTAGGATTTCTTAGACTTAGATCAAATTCTAAATCACTTTCTACGAAATTTAAATATAACTTCACTCTATTATTATATTTAAAATAATTTAATATTAAGCTCGCATCAATTATTTTTTCTTTCTTATTT
>NZ_JAENWM010000072.1 GCF_016650035.1 Clostridium sp. | reverse complement strand
GTCTACGGCTTTTTTAAAATAATGTGTAAAAAAGTCTTTTTGTTATGCCTATAATTAATTTGAGTATAATTCGTTATCCAGATACATATTATTATTTCCTAAATGTGGATATTGTTAATTATTGTTTTCCGACTATACTCCTAATAGTTCCTCACCTAATTAACTCATTATATCAAATAATACATATGAATTTTATTTAAAAAAATATTTTCTATAAATAATAGTAATTATTTGTAGAAAACCCCTTTTATTATTGACAATTATTATGTAAAATGATAAGTGGCATAATAAACTAAATAACAATTCAAATATTCGAGGTGATTATATGTACAATAGAGGTGATTTCCACCTTCATACAAATGCATCTGATGGAAAACTAAGCCCTAAGGAATTAATTTATGAGGCTTCTATAAATGGCTTAGATATTATCGCAATAACAGATCATGACACTACTTTAAATGTTGAAGAAGGCATTAGAGAAGGTCTAAGTAGAAATATAAGGGTAGTTCCCGGCATAGAACTCTCTACTATTCATAATAACGAAAGTATTCATGTTTTAGGTTATTTTAAAGATGATAAGTATAAAGATCCATACTTACAAAATTTCTTATATGACATGGCTAATTATAGAATAATAAGAGCTAAAAAAATAGTAGAAAATTTAGAGACTTTTTTCAATATAAAATTGGATTACAATAAAATTTCAGCTGAAGCTAAAGGGGTAATAGCTAGACCTCATATAGCTAAAGCCATAATAAATGCTGGTTACAAATATGATTGGAAATATATATTTGATGTTTTGCTATCAAATGATAGTCCTGCTTATGTTCAAACCAAGAAAATTTCAACTGCCGACGGCATTAGTCTTTTAAGGGAACATAATGCAATAGTTGTACTTGCACATCCTGTTCTAATTAAAAAATCTTCTATAGACGAGATGCTACGCTTTGATTTTGATGGAATTGAGGCAGTATATCCACAAAATTCTAAAAAGCAAAAATCTTTACTAAAAGCAAAAGCTAAAGAGTATAATCTTTTAATTACTGCTGGTTCAGATTTTCATGGAATTACAACCTCAGATACCAGTCATGGTGTTATTGGTTCAGTTTCCTTAAGCCATAACGAGCTAGCTACCTTTGTAAATGCATTAGATTCATAAAAAGGGAGATGTGAAAACATCTCCCTTTTTATTTCCTTGCTTAAATACTTTCTTAATTTTAAATTTCTATAAGGAATGCTTCATAAGCTCTTAAGGCTTCATATATATCTGCTTTACTTGCAACTTCCCAAGGTGCATGCATGTTATGAAGGGCAACTCCTGAATCAATAACTTGCATACCATACTCAGCTAATATATAAGCAATAGTCCCACCGCCGCCTTGATCCACTTTACCAAGTTCTGATGTTTGCCATGAAATTTTATGTTTTTCCATTATTCCTCTAAGCTCTGCAATAAATTCTGGGTTTGCATCGTTGCATCCACCTTTTCCACGCGCTCCTGTGTACTTATTGAAAACTATACCTTTTCCGAAGTATGCAGAATTACGTTTTTCCATAACTAATGGGAAATTCGGATCGTATGCTGCACTTACGTCAGAAGATAACATTTTAGAATTCGCGAGTGCCCTTCTTACTTTTAAATCACTGTATTCCCCCATTAAATTAACAACTTCAGCTACTGTATTTTCAAAAAATCTTGATTGCATACCTGTTGCACCGATACTTCCAACTTCTTCTTTGTCCACAAGCAAAACAATACAAGTTTTGTCTGTTTCTTTTATGTTCATTAATGCTTGATAAGAAGTATAAGCACAAACCCTATCATCATGTCCATAAGCCATAACCATACTGCTATCTAGTCCATAGTTTCTAGCACGTCCTGCTGGTACTACTTCGATTTCTGATGATACAAAATCTTCTTCATCTATATCATATTTATCATTTAAAAGTCTTAATATATTTAACTTAACTCTATTTTTAGCATCTTTATCTTCTACTGGTATACTTCCCATGAACACATTTAAATCTTCACCCTCAATTCCTTTTGCCATAGTTTTTTGCATTTGGTCTGCTGATAAGTGAATTAGAAGGTCTGAAATTCCCACTACTGGTTCTTTTTCATCTTCTCCTATTACTATATTTACTATCGTGCCGTCCTTTTTAACTACAACGCCATGAATAGCTAATGGTATAGTCACCCATTGATACTTTTTAACCCCACCATAGTAATGAGTTTTAGCTAAAGCTAAATCTGAATCCTCATATAATGGATTTTGTTTAAAATCCAGCCTTGGTGAGTCAACATGAGCACCTAAAATTTTAAAGCCCTTTTCAATAGGTTCAGAACCAATTAAAAATAATGCTAGTGTTTTACCCATACAGTTTGCATAAACTTTATCACCAGCTTTTAATTTAGCACCTTCATTTATATAAGTATCAATATTTTTATAACCGTTTTTTTCAGCAAGTAAAACAACTTCCGTTACACACTCTCTTTCGGTTTTACATTTTGACATAAAATCTATATAGTTATTAGATAATGCAAACACCTTTTCAATATCACTTTTAGTATACTTATCCCAAGCTACTTCATATTTTTTCTCTAAACTTTTAACATCTGACATACCTATTTCCTCCTTATGTAAATAATTTCTACATTACTATTCTACTAAACATTCTATTAAATTACAAATACTAGAACATATTATTTTATTTAGCCTTTTTTGCTTTAGTTACTTCTGCTATTCGCCTATTTATAGTTTCAACTGGGGTTATCTTAGAATTCATACTATATCTATAATTAGCTGCAGCAGCTTCAATAATAACTGCTATATTCCTGCCTGGCCTAATTGGCAAAGTTATTTTTCTTAAATGTACATTTAAAATTTTTGTAAATTCATCATCTATACCAAGCCTATCATATTCTTCATTTTCATTCCACAAGTTAAGAGAAATAAGTATGCTAATAGTTTTAGTTGTTAAAAGGGAACTAGTTCCATAAATTGCTGGAATATCTATTATTCCCATACCTCTGACCTCCAACATCCCTGAAGTTATGTATGGACAACTTCCAAGGAGCGTACCATCTATTTCTTTAATATCTACTGCATCGTCTGCAATGAGCCTATGACCTCTTTTAATTAATTCTAATGCACACTCGCTCTTACCTATACCACTTTCTCCAGTTAATAATATTCCTATACCATAAACATCTACTAAAACACCATGAAGCCTAGTTTCAGGTGCGAACTTAGCATCTAAAAAATTGGTAAGCTTACTGATAAATCTTGTAGAAATTAACTTGGTTCTTAATACCCATCGACCATTTTCCTGAGCTGCTTTGATAACTTCCTTATGAGGCTCTAAGTTTCTAGTAAAAATAACACAAGGCGTATCAAATTTGAAATATTTATTTAGTCTCTTCATCCTCAAATCTATTTCCATGCAATCTAAAAAACTCCACTCTGCCATGCCGAGTAGTTGCACTCTATTATTATCAAAATGCTTGTAAAATCCAGCAATTTGAAGACCCGGTCTATTAATGTCTGTAACATTAATTGATTTACCCTGGTCGCCTTGCACTAAAACTTCTAATTTAAAATGTTCTATTAATTCCTCTATAGTAACAGGCATTATAATTCTCTCCTTTTTAAAATATTAGACTTTTTTAATTGTATCTAATTGAGATTTAAAATTCCTTTTAACATTATCAATATATTTTTGTCTTAATTCTTGTTGTTCTACCTTTTCTTTTTCTGTAAGTCCCTCTTCTTTACTTTTCTTATAAAGATAATTCACCCTTTTGGTTAGTTCGTCCATAATACCACTCCTTATCTCAAAATTTTTCATTACTCATAAATGGTTAAAATGCGTCATAGTCTCTTCTTATAATTATAGAACAAAAACTTTATGACATTTTTTTTATTTACACATTGTTCTAAATGGCTTTTTTCAATGTGTACAACTCATATTGTGGTATATTTTACCATATTTAGGCTATTTAATTTGTAACATTATATCTTATTGCGGAGCTTTTTATACTTTATTAGCTAATAAAAAAATTAACACATATTGAATAATCTGTTATAATATATTTGTTCCAAAAAATAATAAATGATGATAAGAGGTATAAATATATGAATATCAAATCCAAACTCATAAAAAGAGAACTAGAATCCTTAAGAATGATTCTACATTTTTTACTGAATTTCAGAAAACCTACAGATAAAATAGTTGTATGCTGCAGTCAGCAATTAGATGAGGTTATCGTTAAGTATCATAAAATTCAAGCCGCTCAAAAAAAAGCGGCTTGAATTTCCTGCTGTTCCATATTAAAAATCTAATTGCATTAAGATATCATCAATTTTAATATCGGCATCTTTACCATAAAAAACTACCGCGAATTCATTGTATTCATAATCATCTTCTGATATATCACAACCAATGAATTCGTATTCAATTCCCATTTCTTCAGCGCATTCTTCCATAATGTCTTCCACATTATCTGCTGCAATATCACTTAAATACGGCAAAAAATATTCTTCATACCATTCTTCTTTATTATGCTTGAAATCCCCTTCCTCATTTGCAAAAGATGTAGCGGCTTCCATTTCTATTTCATCATAATAATATTTAAACTTTAGCGCAATGGTATCATTTTTATACTTAATTTCATCTAAATTACTTAATCCATTTTGCTTTAAAAAATTTATAATATATTGTTTATTCAAAATAACACCTCCATATATCATCCATAAATTACTCGTAATGAATCCCTAATTTAGAAGTTTTAAATATTCTTCAACAAATTTGTTAGCCACATCATATTCCTTGCTATCAGGAACAAATTTAAATTTAAATCCTTCTGGAACTACTTTAAACTTTAATGATCTTAATCTTTCTGTAAGCATAGGAACACCTTCTCCGCTCCATCCATATGAACCGAAAGCTGCAGCGGACTTACCTCTATTGGTTATAGGACATACAAGAGATAGGACATCCCAAGCAGGCTTTACAGCATCTTGATTAATAGTAGGTGAACCAATCATAATTCCACTTGCACCTTCAATTAATTCCACAATGCCTTTTAAACTCATAGATGTAATTTCATGAGCCTCAGCTTTTATGCCCTTTTTATTGATCAAAGTTGCAATATATTCGCCCATAGCTTCAGTATTACCATAAGCAGAAACATAGAAAATTTGAATGTTTTTTTCTTTTATTTCGTGGATTTCAGCCCACTTTCTATAAAGATCCATGTACATTTTAATATCATCTACGTGTATAGGTCCATGACTTGGAGCTATCATATCTAATTCTAAATTACTGATTTTATCCAGACCCATATTTACGAACTTTTTAAAAGGCCCCATTATAACTTCAAAATAGTATTTCATTTCATCAAAATAGTCACCAGAGCAAGCATCTGTTATACAGTTATCTGGTGAATAATGACAACCCATTACATCACATGTAAACAATATTTTTTCTTCAACAACATATGTAAACATTGTATCGGGCCAATGTAAATTTGGTGCAGAAATAAATCTCAGCGTGTTTTTACCTAAACAAAGTTCTCCTGTTGCCTTTTCACTATTAAATTCCCTGTTCATAATTTCTTTTAAGTAACTTAACGCAGCCGTTGAAGCAATAATAATAGCCTCAGGATAAACTTCTAGTAGCTTAACTAAAGATCCACTATGATCGAGTTCTGTATGTTGAACAATTATGTAATCAACTTTCCGCTCTCCGATAACACCTTTTATTTTACCTAAAAACTCATCAAAAAAACCAGTTTTAACGGAGTCTATTATAGCTACTTTTTCATCATCAATTATATATGAATTATAAGTAGTTCCTTTCTTTGTTTCCATTATAATATCAAAAACCCTGAGCTTCGGGTCATTTACCCCAATCCAATATATATTATCTTTTAACTTTGTTGTTTGCATTCCTAAAATCCTCCTTATACTTCTATAATCCTTTGAAATTTGTCATTTTAATCCTCTTGCTTACAATATATTTTACCACATTTAGTTAAATTCTTCAACTAACAATAATTATTGATTAATAAATATTTATGTACACATATAAAGATTTCTATTTTATAGTTTATCACCAATAGGTTAAAATATTCTCTTGTTTTACCACAGAACATTGCAATGATGAATTATAAAGATCAATTTTTAAAATAACCTTCTTTTTCTTCCAAGATACTAATATTAAAGATATTAATTCATATACTTTAATAGCATGTACTTTAGGGAGGAATTTATGAATATCTTAATAACTGGTGCAAAAGGTAATATTGGAGCTTATCTTTGTAGCGTTTTGTCAAAATCGCATGTTATATATGGATTAGATAAAACTGAACTTGACATAACGGATAATATAGCTACCCAAAAAATTATGAATGAATTAAAGCCTGACGCTGTAATTCATACTGCTGCAATAACAAATAAACATTTTTGTGAGTACCATGAGTCTTTAGCATATGGTGTAAACACTCTAGGCACCTTAAACATTGCAAAGTGTTGTAATTCGCTTAACATACCCTTAATATACCTATCTAGCACAGATGTATACGGCGATACTAAATCAATACCTTACAACGAAACTGATGAATGCATTCCATTAAACGCTTACAGTAAGAGTAAACTCGGTGGTGAAGAATTAATTGAAACCATTTGTAAAAAATATTTTATTGTTCGTACCTCTAATATATTTGGTGGCAATGATTGTTTTGTCAGAAACCTTATAAATGGTAGACATACAACTATTTATTTATTTTCAAATCCCATCCTTTCAGTAACTTATATTGGAGATTTAACAGAAATCCTCCAACGGCTCTTAACTACTGAAAAATATGGAATATATAACTATAGCAATAAGGGCTGCTTATCAAAGTCAACGCTAATAAATAGTATAATAGAGTTTGGTAATCTTAAAGTTCCATTAATTGTTACTTCAGATAAGATTTTATCCAATCTACTTAAGGATTCCAAATACACCTGTGGTGATAGTACACTTATAAAACACACCTTGGGTATTGAGATTCCTTCTTGGAATGATAGACTGAAAGAATATATTAATAATTGCCTTAATTTATAAATATTACTCATATATATTTGATTGACATTTAAACACTTTAAGCATAGAATGAATATATAAATATACCCACTATGGGTATGGAGGTGTTTTATGTTAACCATCGACAGTAAAGCAATTAATTCAATAAAAAAAGGAAATTCAGTTGTAGTTGTTCAGTCTATGGAAAGTTCTTGTGGTGGCTGAGGGAGCACACCTACAAAAAGTCTCTGGATTGAGACTCAGAAAAATTTTTCTCCCTCTGAACAATTTATTTTAATGGAATATGAAGATATAAAGGTATATATTCATAAAAGTATTAAACTAACTAATGATATACATGTATATCAAAAGTTAAAGCTTCCATTTATAGGTCCCATATATGGAATTAAAGGGATTAGAATATAATTTTACAGAATTCTTAATTAAATATATAAATTTTTCTTGCATTACGCTAACAAAAGTATATATTGCGTAAAATGCGTTTGAACAAACCTTAGTAATTCTTAATTTATTTTATTTATAGTTGCGTAAAGAAAAACACATGTTTGAGCGAAGCGAGTTTGTGTTTTTTAGCAGCTGTAAATTAAATAAATTTTAGAATTACTTGGTGAAGTGAACGCATTTGTAGCAATATATACTTTTTTTTTATAAAATTATTCTTCAATTAGTTCATACATTTCCTCAGCTCTTGACATATATAATATCCCATCTAAATGGTCAATTTCATGACAAAATGCTCTTGCAAGTAATCCTTCTGCTTCATAGGTAACTGGTTTCCCTTTAACATTCATTCCCACAACCGTAACACTCGTAGGTCTAAACACTTCACCTTCATAGCCTAAATAACTTAAACAGCCTTCATAATCTTTTTCATTTCCGGACTTTGCCGTTATTTTAGGATTTATAATTATTATTGGCTCACCGTCTTCTTCTCCTAAATCAATTAGGATAACTCTTTTTAAAACACCTATTTGCGGAGCGGCAAGGCCAATTCCAGTACCCTCATAAAGAGTGTCCATCATATCATCTATTAAATCTAAAATTTTTCTATCTACTTTTTTAACCTTTTCGCATTCTGTATTAAGACGTTTGTCACCATATTGTAAAATTTTTCTAACTGCCATATTAATTCTCCTTACTACATTTTTTCACTACATTAATGCCTTTTTCCTAGCAATAAATTTTAGTTGCTTTCACTATATATTCTATTCCAATTAGCTATATACATCAACTTAAATATTTACAAAAAAATTAAGGTGTCATAAAGACACCTTAATTTAGTCATATTTATCCCTTAACTCTTTTTTCTTCTGCTAATCGTTGAGTTTCTTCCATCATACTTTTAACTTTCATAAGTCTAGTTAAAGCCCCTCTTTCGTTTTCACCAAGCTTCATTTTTATATACTTGATAGTATCCACGAGTTGAGGTATTATCATATACTCAAGAGCATTAACTGTTCTTCTAGTTTTTTCGATCTCATCTGCCAAAAGTTGACAAGTTTTTTCTACTTCAGCGAGTTCTAAGAGTTTTGGTAAAATTAGATATATCTTTTCTATAGCTCCATCAAGGTCTGCTGATGTGTTAGCAAACCCATATGGATATATACTACCAGGATCATCTTCTAATTTTCTTACAAATTTCATTAATGGAACATTAACACTCATAAGATTTTTTGTTTCTACTTCTACAGAAATACTTTCTTTTGGGTAGGCAATTGCCTCCTCTAGAAATTCTGAAGACATCAATGCACTTGACATTAGAAAGTCCTTATAAGCGTTTTGTAGTTCTTCTTCAACGCTCTTTCTTAGTTCATTATTATGTTTTATAAGATCAATAAACCTTCTCATAAGTTCATCTTGCTTATCTTTTAATAATTTATGCCCACGAGTAGCTGTACCTAATCTTTTTTTAAGTTTAGTAAGCTCCATTCTAGTCGGATTGACACTTAACCTTGCCATGTTTACTCACCCTCTTTTATTGGTAAGTATTTTTCTACAAATTCATCTCTAATTCTCTTAAGTTCATTTCTTGGTAGAATAGATAGAAGCTCCCATCCTAAATTTATTGTTTCATCAATTGTTCTATTAGTTTCAAAACCTTGTGCTACATACTGTTTCTCAAACTCATCTGCAAATATTGCATATTTTTTATCTGCTTCAGATAAGGCTGACTCACCTAGTATAACTGCTAGCTCTTTTGCTTGTTTACCTTGAGCATATGCAGCAAATAATTGATTCATTGTATCCGCATGATCTTCTCTTGTTTTACCTTTACCTATACCTTTATCTTTAAGTCTTGATAATGAAGGTAGAACATCTATTGGTGGCATAATTCCCTTTTTATAAAGTTCTCTACTTAAAATAATCTGTCCCTCAGTTATATATCCTGTTAAATCAGGAATTGGATGCGTTATATCATCCTCAGGCATTGTTAATATAGGTATTTGTGTTATTGAACCTTCAAGACCTTTAATCCTTCCTGCTCTCTCATATAGCATAGCAAGGTCAGTATAAAGATATCCTGGATATCCACGTCTACCTGGTACTTCTTTTCTTGCAGCTGAAACTTCACGTAGAGCTTCACAATAGTTTGTAATATCAGTCATTATTACAAGAACATGATATCCTTTTTCGTAAGCAAGGAATTCAGCTGTAGTTAAAGCCATTCTAGGTGTAGCAATTCTCTCAATAGCTGGATCATTTGCAAGATTCATAAATAATACAGTCCTATCAATGGCACCAGTCTTAGTAAAATCATCTATAAAGAATTGTGCCTCTTGAAAAGTTATACCTATGGCTGCAAATATAACAACAAATTTTGATTCTGAATTTAATACTTTCGCTTGTCTTGCTATTTGTGCTGCAAGCTGCGCATGTGGAAGACCTGAACCAGAAAACACTGGTAATTTTTGTCCTCTAACTAGTGTATTAAGTCCATCAATAGCCGAAATTCCTGTTTGAATAAATTCAGAAGGATAGTCCCTTGCTACAGGGTTTATTGCTTCTCCATTTATGTCTAATTTCTTATCAGGAATGATCTTAGGTCCACCATCTTTAGGTCTACCAAGTCCATCAAAGACTCTTCCCAGCATATCTTCAGAAACGCCAAGTTCAAGTGGTCTTCCAAGGAATTTAGCCTTACTACCTTTTAAGTTAATTCCTGCAGAACTCTCAAATAATTGAACCATTGCTTTATCTTCATTTATTTCAAGTACTTTTCCGCTACGTATTTCGCCAGTCTGTAGTTCTATTTCAACTAGTTCATCATAACGAACTCCTTCAACTTTTTCTACAACCATTAAAGGACCAACAACTTCTGTTATTGTTCTGTATTCTTTAAGCACTAACAACCCCTCCTTCCGTTATTAATTTTTCTACTTGCTCAGATAATTCTTTGTATATATCATCAATTTTTGACATTTCAGTTTCTGGAATATATTTTGCCCTTGCTATTTTATCTCTTACTTTCATTTCTAATATGTTCTTCAAATAAACACCAGCTTTTAAAGCTTTTTCAGCTTCAACATGGAATGTTATTACGAGCTTTAACATTTTATATTGTTTATCTAAAGATGCATATGTATCAACCTCATGGAAAGCATTTTGTTGTAGGTAATCTTCCCTGATTGTCTTTGCAACTTCTAATTTCAATCTATCTTTTTCAGATAGAGCATCTACTCCTACAAGTCTTACTATTTCATCAAGTTTTGATTCTTCTTGAAGTATTATCATAGCTTTAACTCTAAGATCTGTCCAATCCTCTGCAACGGTCTCATTAAGCCAACCAGCTGTCTGATCTAAATAAAGTGAATAAGACTCTAACCAATTTATTGCTGGAAAATGTCTCTTATAAGCAAGTTGAGCATCTAGTCCCCAAAATACCTTAACTATTCTAAGCGTTGCTTGAGTAACTGGTTCAGATAAATCTCCACCTGGAGGTGAAACTGCACCAATAACTGTAATAGCACCTACCCTATCGCCATCTCCAACGCATTTTATCTTTCCAGATCTTTCATAAAAATCAGCAACACGTGAACCTAGGTATGCTGGATACCCCTCATCACCTGGCATCTCTTCAAGTCTTCCTGACATTTCTCTTAGTGCCTCTGCCCATCTAGACGTAGAATCTGCCATTAATGCTACAGAGAATCCCATATCTCTAAAATACTCTGCAATAGTTATTCCTGTATATACAGAAGCTTCTCTAGCTGCAACTGGCATATTAGAGGTATTAGCAATTAACACTGTTCTTTTCATAAGTGATTCGCCTGTTTTTGGATCTTTTAGTTCTGGAAACTCATTTAAAACATCTGTCATTTCATTTCCACGCTCACCACAACCTATATAAACTATTATTTCAGCATCTGCCCATTTTGCTAATTGATGCTGAACTACTGTTTTACCACTTCCAAAAGGACCAGGTACACATGCAGTACCACCTTTAGTTACTGGGAAAAATGTATCTATTACTCTTTGACCTGTAACTAATGGCTCTACTGGATTTAACTTTTCAGCATATGGTCTTCCACTCCTTACTGGCCATTTTTGCATTAATGTAATTTTTTTAATACCATCTTTAGTTTCAACTTCTGCTATCATTTCCTCTACAGTAAACTCTCCTTCTTTTATAGAAGTTATAGTTCCAGAAATCCCCTTAGGTATCATTATCTTTTGGGTTATAACAGTAGTTTCTTGAACTGTACCTATGACATAACCATATGAAACTTCATCTCCAACTTTTGCAGTAGGAACAAATTGCCATTTTCGCGTCCTATCTAAAGGTGCAACATTCACGCCTTTTGTTAAGAAGTTACCAGCTATAGCCCTTATTGCTTCAAGAGGTCTTTGTATACCGTCAAACATTGATTCCATAAGCCCGGGTCCAAGCTCTACGCTTAATGGTTCCCCTGTAGTTACTACTGGGTCTCCCGGTCCAAGACCTGATGTTTCCTCATATACTTGAATGGAGGCTCTATCTCCTCTCATTTCGATAATTTCGCCAACGAGGCCTTTTTCTCCAACCTTAACTACATCGTATATATTAGCTTCTTCCATGCCTTTAGCAACAACTAAAGGACCTGAAACTTTTACAATTTTACCGATTTTCAAGTTATCTCCCTACCTTTCTATAAAATATTTACGCCCACCGCTTTTTCTACATTATCTCTAATTTTTTGCATTCCTATATTAAGTGAGCCTTGATTACTTGGTATTAATATAATGGCAGGAAGCATCTGTCTATTATATCTTTTTATAGTTTCGCCTAAATGCTGAGCTATTTGCTCTGTAACAAATATAACTGCATAATTATTTAATGCCATTGTATCTATAGCTTTTTTAGCCGCTTCAATTTCAATAACAGGATATACGTCAATTCCAAGGGCTTTAAAAGCAAGTATTGAATCTTTATCTCCAACTACTCCTACTTTATGCATAAACCTCACGCACCCTTTCTCTTATAACGTCAGTACTAACCTTGTTTAATTTGCCAACCATAATTATTCTTATTATTTTTATCTCAGTTTCCTTTGCTGCAATATAGGCAAATATAGGTTCTGGACCAAAGCTAACATATTTAGCATCTTTTAAATTTTTCATGATGAAATTTTCCGAAAGCTTTTCGAGAGTTGAAAGTTTACCTGTTTGTATATACTCTTCTAATCCAATTGTTACAACTTCCCCATATTTTGATAGTGCAAATTTATTTGCCATATTTTCAATAGGTTCATTAAAAACTTTCACTAAAATGTCATCATCTATATCTCCACCGGCAAACATTACTTCTTTCAAAAAAGTAATATTCTTTTCTTGTTTTTTTAATCTGATAATTGTTTTTATATTAGTAAAGTCTATACTTCTTTTAATATAATTAATTATAAAATCAATTTTTAAAACTTTTGCTCTAGCTAGCATGTCTATATACATATATTTGTCTATTATAGTGTCTATCTTCTGTGGATCTTTAATTTCCTCATAGCTCTTTTCTGTTTTGAGTATACCTTCTCTCATAATAGGATTTAAATCCCTATATTCCATAGTTTCAATATACAACTTTAATTTTTCTATATCTATTGTACCTACTGGAATTAACATATGTGAAAAGTCCTTGTCTAAAGTCCGACCTTTTAACAGTACCTTGATATTATGATAATCATATTTAAGACTCATAATATCAACTACGGCACGGTCTGGAGAAACTTTATACGTAAGGGAATATACTCTTTTCAACTCCTCCTTAAGTAATACATTGTAGTCCTCTGCTATTTTTATAGTTCCCATTAAACTTGCATATTCAGTTTCTTGCAAGATTTTAAGGACATCTTCAGCCGAGTTACTATCAATCATTCTCTCAATCTTTACTTTATTAAGGAGTCTTGTTTCTAATACTCTCAGCCTAGCCACAGCTTGTGTGAAATTCATATTATCCATATATGGCTATCCTCCTTATTTTGCTCAGGAGTAGATATCAATTATCAATTGCTATCTTCCCTTAAATTTATTTAAATAGTTGTTCAACGATTTGTGCTTCCATTTCATCTCTTAAAGAATTAACTAAGCTTTCAAAAGTATTGTTAATCTCTATACCATTTTTAAGCACTATAAATCCACTATTTATATCCCTAGACTCTGAACTAATAACTAATTTTCCTATCTTTCCTGAAGTTTTTAGTGCTGTATTTATTTCAAGCAAATAATCATCACTTACTATTTCTTTATATTTCCCAGGAAGTATTATTTCTTCATCTCCTGCTATGTCCATTGATATAAGGTATCTTTTCAAAATTTCAAGATATTCACTTTCGTTTATTTGTAAGAGCTTTTCTAAAGCTGCCACAAATACCTTATCAATCATTGTTTGCATAGCAACTAATTTTTCATTTCTCACTGTTAGCTGAGAATTTGATATAATCCTTTGTTTTGCTGTACTAGCTTCGATTTTAGCTTTTTCTAACATTCGAAGGTTTAAAGTTTCAGCTTCTTTGATTTTACTTTCTACCATTGATACCTGCGTATCCTTAGCTTCTTTCAATATAGCTTCTGCTTTAGTATTAGCATCTTCTATTATCTTTGATGTTAAACTATCTATTTTTGACATATATTCACTTCCTCTAACTGCTTAGTTTTAAAATTAGAATGTTTGACCTAATAAGATTATTGAAACAACGAATGCTAAAATTGCATATGTCTCAACCATTACAGAGAGTATAATAGCTTTTGTAGTATGTTCTGGGTTCTTAGCTAGTATTGCTACACCAGCTGCAGCTGTTTTAGCCTGAGCAACTGCTGAATATAATCCTACAAATGCTATTGGTAAGCAAGCCATAAATAAGTACATACCCATACCCAAAGTCATATCTCCAGCAAGTTTAGGTAATATCATTAATCCTATAACAAAACCATAAAGTCCCTGTGTACCTGGTAACAATTGAAGAATAAGAGCTTTACCAAATTTTTCTGGTTCTTCAGTTGTGAGTCCCGCTGCTGCTTCACCAACTATACCTACACCTTTAGCTGAACCTATTCCTGGTAAAAATACTGCTAAAGCCAACCCTAGTGCTGCAAAAACATAACCACCATTTTCAACAAAAAAATCCATTAACGTCATAATTAATTCCTCCTTAAATTTTCACTTCATTTTTTACTTTAATATTAATATATTGATTTTTGGGTTTAAAAGCTTTGAAGGCTTTTCCCCCACCTTCATAAAACTTACTAAAATACTCTACATATTGAAGTCTAGCACTATGAACATAAGCTCCTAATGCACTTAATAAAAGATTAAACATTTGTGCTCCCACAAAAATAAAAACTCCAAAAATAATATTAAATGGTGATGGTATCATTCTAATAAGAGTATTAAAAGCTGTTGCTATAAAACCCCCAGCAAGTCCGAGAGCCATAAGCCTCGAGTATGAAACCAAATCACCGATGTAGCCAGTTATACCATATAGACCATATATTCCTCCACCAAGTTTTCCACCTAAGCTTTTACTTTCCCTACCTTGGGTTAATACTAGTCCAACCATTCCTATTATCATCAGCCATTTACCAATATTGATTGTAGCTTGGCTTAATTCTAAAGATGGTCCACCTATTAATAAAAATGCTCCTGTTAACGCAAGGTACCATGTTAGTACATCATAAATAGCATCTATTGGTTTACCATCTCTAATTAACATATAACCTTTAATACCAAGACCAAAACAAATTTGAACCACACCCATTGCTATAGATACATACAATATTAGCATTAAATCTTGTCCCGGCTTTACTAAACTATTATTAGATATATATGGAATTAAATCACCAAAGAAACTTCCATAAATAACCCCTGCTATTGCAGATGGTATTGAGAGAAACAAGAAGAATTTAGCAAATTTTTGCTGGCCTTCATCTAAATTAAATTTCTTTAATGCCATAAAAGCCGCTATAAACATTATTATACCATATCCAATATCAGCTATTATCATACCAAAGAACACCAAATAAAACGGTGTGAATAGTGGTGTTGGATCTAATTCTGAATATTTAGGTAAACTATACATTGATGTTACTGGTTCAAATGCTTCTACAATTGAATTATTCTTTAGAAGTATAGGTACATCAAGATCTTCCTTAGAGGCTTCTTCTAGTTCTAAATAAAAATCTTCTTTTGTTATAACTTTTACTGCCTTCTCAAGTTCACTTGTTAAATCTGTTGGTACCCAACCTTCTAGTGCAACTACGCACTCTGTTTTTAAGAAGTTTTCGCAAGCTGTAGCTTTTATATGTTTATTTGATAAATATTCATATACTATTTTGAAATCTTCTATATAATCACAGTCATGCTTTATTTGAACATTTATTCTTTGTTCCTCTTTTGTTATTTCAGCTAATCTTTTGTTTAAATCCAAAACAACCTGGGCTGGAGTTCCATCATATGCAAAAGTAATTTCATTAAATCTGTTTTGTTTAAGTATTTCTTTAGCCTCATCTTCATAATCTTTATATATGAAAACAATTACATTTACTTCATCTTTTACCTCACTAATAACTTCTAAATAAGAATATGGAATTTCAGTTTCGAATTTTTCTCTAAAAGTATCTTTGAATGCTTTTGGAAGAGATCCCATTAGAAATACTGAAGATTTTAATTCCTTTAAATCATTGAAAGTAGCATCTAATGTATTCCAAGGAGTTAATGCTTCTATTTCAGTATTGATTTTAGTTTTTTCATTTTTCATTTTGGTCAATTCAGCGTCTTTTTCTTTTAATTCTTTGTAATTCTCTTCATAGTTTGATTTTTTAGCTAAAGCTTCTAACTCATCATAATTCAATAAACTTTTACCCTTTACTAAAGATTTTATAGCGCCTTCTTTCTCTGCGTGCTTTAGTAATAGTTCAAGTGCAAATTTTACTTTCGCCTGCTCACCTTCTATATAAGAAACTTTTTCTTTTTCTGAGTCTTTTACAAGTGATTGTAAATGTTCTTCTTCAAATTCTTGTAGGTTTATAAATTGAACATTTTCAAATTTGTGAAGGCCATCTAATAAAGCTTCTTTTTGTGAATCAAAGGCAAACAATGTGAATTTACTCATTTTAACTATTGCCATTATTTTTCACTATCCTCTCAACCACTATATTAACAGCCTTATCAAATCTTTCATTTTTCAAATCCAGTATACCCTCTACTTCTGCTTTGCCTTTTTCGGAGATTGGTTCGGAAGTTTTTTCAGCTTCTTTTTTAGCAACTTCAATTGTTTTTTTAGCTTCTGCTTTCGCATCATCTAAAATCTTTTTATATTTCTCCTGAGCTTCGATTTCAGATTTTTTTAAACTATCCTTACTAACGGAAATTGCCTTATTTACAATATCTGTTCCTTGTTCCTCTGCTTTTTTTATATTCTTTATTGCTTCTAATGCCAAAATATCACCACCTTTTATATATCAGCTTACTAATATGAACACGATTAGTAATTAATGCTCTATGTAGTATTAATTACAGCTTGAATATATTATTCATTATACTTATCTTTATTATAAACTTCAACTCTTTTTTTACAATTTAAACAAATATTCTTAATATTGAATATTGCAAATGCCTTAAATCCATTTAAACGGCGGTTTACGACCTTTTAACTTTATTCTTTATACTTTAGCACCTAAAATGATTGCATTTGCAATAAGGGTCACGTCAATTACATCATTATTAATATCATAAACTAAATAACTATTATTAAAACTAACAGTATTATTATCGATATAATTCAAAATATTAATCATAAATTTTTCAACATGGATACTGTTAACACTTTTAACAATATCATTCTGTAATAACTCCCCTTTAATCATTCGTTCTACTCCCTTATCTAAATCTCTAGTTAGAAAATCTGGCAACCACTTCTTTTTGTTAAATTTAAGATAGTCATATTTAACAATCTCTTTTAAAACAAAATTATCTTCTTTAAGTTTCTCCCCATTAAATTCAATGAATATTTTATAGTAATCCACCGAGGAAATACTTCTGCTTAAATAACCCTTCTCATGGCAAAATAGTCCTAGTTCATAATAGAATTCAAATGGCGTACTAAATTTCCCCACAAAATATTTTAAAATAGTACTAAATTTTTGCGAATTATAATATTTATCAACCATTTGCTCTACCTTTTTTAGTATTACTAATTCATCATAACTTATATCCCTTGTTTTTAAAATTTCATAAGGTGGATAAGGTGCATATATCATTCCCCACTTATTCGCTTCATTTCTCATATCCGAGCCTTTAAGTAACTTTAAAAATCCTAATTGTATTACTTCAGAATGAATGTTATAAACATCATTAAAAGATTTTTTAAAAGACTCATAATCTTCTCCAGGAAGTCCTGCTATTAAATCTAAATGCTGGTTAATGTTTTTCATTCCTTCTAATTCTTCTACCATTTCTTTTATATCATTAAAATTCACAAATCTATTTATGTTATTAAGTATTATGGAATTTGTTGTTTGTACCCCAACCTCAAATTGAAATCTTCCTTTTGGTGCCTTAGCCAAAATATCTAACTCCTGTCTGTTTAGAATATCCGCTGAAATTTCAAAATGAAAAGTTATATCAGTATCTAGATTTATTAAGTATTCCCAAATTTCTAATGCGAATTTGGGGTTACAATTAAATGTTCTATCAACAAATTTTATGAGTGTTACTTCTTTATCAATAAGGAATTTCAATTCTCTTTTTACTCTTTCAGTATTTAAAAATCTAACTCCATGCGTAGTAGATGAAAGACAATATTTACAATTAAAAGGGCATCCCCTGGATGCTTCATAATAAACTATTTTATTAGTAAGTTCTTCATCACTATATGGAAAAATAATCTCATCCATATCCATTAAAGGCCTTTTACCATTATAACCTATAATGTCATTATTTTTATAATATAATCCTAAAATATTTTGGATATTATTCTTTTTCACACTAGTTTTACAATCACTCCCCGGGGTAATCTTAAAGTTAATAAATTCTCTATATGTTACTTCCCCTTCACCCTCTATTACGTAATCGCCTGGTTGTTCCTTAAGGAAGGCCTCAGAGTCATAACTAACCTCTGGTCCACCATAAAGAATCTCAATTTTACTATCTACAAGCTTTATAAGAGATGCTATCTTCTTAACGTAATGGATATTCCATATATAGCAGGAAAACGCCACAAGATGCGGCTTCTTACTTAAAATCTCCTCTAAAATTCTATCGATCTTATCATTGATAGAAAATTCCATAATTTCGCATTCATAATCTAAATCTTCAGTATATGATTTTAAATATCTTACTGCCAAGTTGCTGTGAATATATTTTGCATTAATTCCTACTTGAATTACTTTCATCTTCTGATTTCCCTCTCTTTTTGCATATCATGTAATAGATATTATCTGAATTTTTCAAAGTTAATATTTCAAAATAAGGTTTTAAAATTTTTTTTGTATTTTCCTCAGAACTATTTTTAAATATGTTAAAATCTTTTAAAGATATTTGTTTAGTGCTTTTATCTGGTAAGACAATCTTTACTTCCGAATTAAAAGTTTTAACAAAGCCTTTATCTATGTCCCATATATATAGAAGTCCGTCCGATTTTAAAAATTCATATATATCCTCTATTAATTTCTTTCTAGTATGTGTATATTTCATGTCACTTAAAGTAAGAAATAGCGCACAAACGTCATATTGCCCCTTCTCTATTCTTATCTTTTCCTCTTTGCCTTCTAAATACTCTATACTGCTACTATCATCAAGATATTGCTTGTATATATTATATATAATCCCATGGTTTGAAAATCCTATATCTAATATATTACCTTTGAAGATTTCTTTCTCTAAACTTATAAAAACCTCCTTTTTCAATTATTGACCCCCTCGCTAAATATAATTTATATGTTTTATTTATTCTTCAAAAACAAAATAATTCCTTTAAAATAAAGGAATTATTTCTTAATTTGATTGTAAAAGTTTAACATTAAGCCCGCAGTGGTCTTTTGTGATCTTTGAACTATAAGTATAGATATTTTTTTGTACCTATCTTCCTTATTTTTTACATTGGTGTAAGCTAAATAAGTTTTATTAGCAAATAATGCATTATTCTTTATATAATCTTCTATATTCTCTTCACTTATTATTTCATTGAATATAGGAAAAGAATAATCACTCATTAATTTACTTATAATCCAAAGCTCAAAATTCCTGTGACTTTTTAGAAGCTTATTGTTCACATGTTGTGGCACAGTAGCATCCTGAACTAAATGACAGGCTGCTCCAAAATAAAAAAGCGCTTGTCTTTTATCTCCCGCTTCTATAAATTTCAAAGCACATTTATAATACTTTTCAAACTCAGCCAAGGCATTTGAAAATCCATATAAACCAGTTCCCTTAACGTGATGATAAAAATGATTTGTGCTTTTAAAATCTTGATCTGCCCATGTTACTCCCCTATTTAATTCTTTTATATACCCCTTATAAAAACTATGAACTTCACTATACCCCTTATTTTGAAGTATTTCGATAGCTTGAATATTTATAAATTTATGAACAATACAATGAGTTTTCATAATCCTTTTTTTAATTGGATTTACTGTTATCATAAGTCCTCTTAAAGTCTTGCCATAAGTAGCTTCAATTTTTTTCTTCAAACTGTTCACCTCTTAATTTATTATGTGCACTCTCGGAAACTCTTAATGCATTGCTAACTCTTGATTCATTTTTGCTCAAAAATCAACTTCACCTCAGAATTTCTTCGTGCTATATATTGTACGGATAGCTTAGATAATCCAAGCTATTCGTAGCATTATCT
>NZ_JAENWM010000155.1 GCF_016650035.1 Clostridium sp. | reverse complement strand
TAATTTGGTAAGTATGATATAATATAATTAATAGAACTCACTACGCCTCTTAGTAATGCGCACCAAGTGAGACATTTGCGAAAAATATTGGATTAATACAGTATTTTTCATAGGGCTGGGGAGAAATCCTTAGCCTTTTTTATTTTTGAAGGATTTTCAAAACAAATGGAGAATATTTAAATAAGATGAAATAACATAATGGATACTTGGTGCAATAATTAAGGTTATATAAAAATAAATTGTATTATTTTATGGTAAATGTATTATAATAGGGATATATAAAAATTATAGGGGGTTTTAATAATGAGTAAAAAACATATAATCATTTCAATTATTTTAGTGACAATATCTTTTATTATTGGATTTTTCATAGGAGATACAACAGCTATAAATGCAGTAAATAAAAAAATAAGCCAAAGGGTGGAAACTACCAACGTGGCGGAAACAGTAGCACCTGTTAAGACAGAACCCAAAGAAGAAAATAAAGTGGCAACTAAAATAGGAAGCGAAGCTACATCGGGTAGTTGGAACATAAAGATTTTGGAAGCAAAAGAAGCAACTGTTGTAAAAGGTGGAGACAGTTCGGACAATAAAACTACAAAGGAAAAATTTATTGTTTTAAAATTACAAATGAAGAACATAACTACTGCACCAGTACAATATGCACCAACGGAATTTATGCTAGGTGATATAAAGTCCAAGAGTCAATATAATACAGCTTTTGAAGCTATGCAGACAGCAAACAGTAACGAGATAATATATAAAGAGAATAGTGAATTTATAGGTGTATATGATGATGCAAACCCCAATATGCCAAAACAAACTTATATAATATTTGAGGTTCCTAAAACTTTTAATATTGCAGATGGAGTGTTGATTAATGCAAATAGTGGTGCAGAGGCTGTTGGGTATAGTATAAAATAAATTAGCCACTAATTAGCCACCTAGTAACAAAATGATTATGTAACCTAATTAGCATTAACCTGAGAATTAATTTTCTCAGGTCCTTTTTTATTTGGGTATATAACTTTTGGTTATGAAATATTTTACAAAGAGTAAATTAAAAAGGGAACGAATGTTCTATACTTTTAAGAGATATAGTGCTATCATTAAACTATTAAGGGTATATTTAACAAAATAATTACACAATACAATATATGGGGGAATATAAATGGAAGTGTATGATGTTTTGGACGAAATTATCGAAGAAATAGAAAACAGTTGAATATAAATTCAGCTGTTTAACCCCATTTAAAATCTATACGTCAAAAATCCGTCAAAATAATAAATGTAATCTATTCTTTTTAGTTTGTTATATTTTTATATATTTTCGATAAAGATGGCTTAAATACTACATTTAAATACAATTATTGAATTATACTATAACCATTTACAATATTGCTTCAATATCGTAATTGTACCATGCTAGCCCTGTGATACCAATAATTTTATACGTTTCGTCAAAAATTTCGTCAAAAATTATAAAATATTATTAATAATACTAGTAGCTTTTTTAATCATATCATCGTTTATATGAGAATATGACTTCATAGTTTGTTGTTCAGTATGCCCAAGGAATTGAGCAGCAACTTTATAAGGAGCTCCATTACTTATTAACGTAGTTGCATAAGTGTGTCTTAGTTCATGGATTGTTATATTGTACCCTCCAAGTCTAAAAAGTCTATTTAGACAGATGCTAATAGAGTCAGTATTCTTAAAATTTAAAATCCGGCCATTAATTTCTCTTACTTTAGTGGAGTTTTTTAAAAGAGTTAATGTAGTTGGAGATATTGGAACATCTCTGTAAGAATTTTTAGATTTAAGGGTACCAAATCCATAGCTACCATCTTTTAATTGCTTCCATTGTTTTGTAACTTTAATTACATTATTTATCTCGTCAATATCCTCCCAGTTGAGTCCTAAAATTTCTCCTAAACGTAATCCGCATTTCAGCGCAATTAGTATAAGTAAATAATATCGTGTTTCTTTAAAATCTTCAAGTATTTTTTCACACTCAACTTTATTTAATGCTCTTTTGTTTATTTCTTCTTTGTATTTATTATATTTAATATTTTTAATCGGAGTTTTAAAAATTATACCATACTCAACAGCAGAATTAAAAACAGTACTTAATTGTTGCAAATAATATTCTATCGTATTACTTTTTATTCCACTCTTGGTTAACTTATCAACTATTGGTTGTATGTCTAAATTGGTTATTTTAGATACTTCAATTTTGTCTAATTTTTCAAAATGATTCAATACAGTTTTAAGTGCTAACACTGTATTTTTCTCACGGTATATAATCAGATGCTCTTTATGCTTAGTTGAAAATTCTTTAAATGTAATTCCTATCATATTTTTATCGATGCCATTTTCGGCCTGTTTTTTCAAGTCTAAAACAACAGCATCCATATCAGACTGTGCTAACGATTTGCCTTCCTTCTTAAGTATATAACCCTGTTTACTCTTAGTTTTCCACTTTCCTTCATTATCCTTATAAGTAATAATATATTGATAACTTTTATCTTTTTTCCTTATAAGGGTTGAGTATTGTAATTGCATATAATTTTCTCCTTTCAAAAATATAAATATTTATTAAACATATTTCTTATCTATTTTGTTTTTAATTTCAGCGTTTATTAGCCTCCATATAAATTCTTTACTTTTATCATCCATAGAGCCATCCTTGTCAATCATACCTTTATCTATCATATAATCCAAAAGGGTACTTAAAGCGTTTAAGTCACCATATTTTTTTTCATCTTTCCCGTACCACCAGTCAATGCTCTTCCCGCTATGCTCAGACAATAATTTTAAAACTTTCTTTGAGGGTGGTCTTATCTCCGCCTCAATCTGGCTTATTATACTTCTTGATATTTTAACTCTTTTTGAAAATTCATCTTGTGTTAATCCTAACTCAGCTCTATACCTTTTTATTTTTTCACCAAACATCATTAAATAAACCCCTTTCAAAAATGTTTCTATTGATATTATATGCAACAAAATGAAACAAAGCAAGCATTATTTTAAACAATTGCTACAAATTGTAATACTAAGAAACATAAAGCAATACTTAGAAATAGTTATTATCAGCGATATAAACGCTTAAATTGGGGTTATACGACTGTTGAATAATGTTACGTTATGTAGCAATATGTAAACAAGAAAGGAAGTGAATGAGGATGAATATCGACATACAGAAATTAATTGAAGCAAGAGTAGAAAGTGGATTCAATATTGCAGAAATTGTAGAGAAGACAGAAATAAGCAGAGCTACCTTATGGAGAATAGAAACAGGAAAATCTAAACCGACAGCAAGGGTGCTTGGAAAACTATGTAAATTTTACAATAAACAGGCTAGTTATTTTTTAAGGGGGTAGTGCGTATGGATATATTTGAAATTTTAGACAATATCATTGAAGAAATTGAGAAAGATAAAAAGGAGGAACGTTAAGTTGGACATGTTGTTAACTCAAAAGAATATAGCTGATAGGTGGCAACTAACCGTAAGAGCAGTAGAAAATTGTAGAAAGGCAGGAGTTATAACAGCAGTAAAAGGAGTTCCGGGCATACGGTTTAACCTGCACCATATTGAAGCTATTGAAGACACTAAGCCAGATAGGTTCTCTCCCCTAGAACGCAGGAAACTAGAAAGAGAAATCGACCAACTTAAACAAAAGCTAGCTATTTATGAAGATGTAAGAGCTGTACTTTTAAATGCATCAAGTAGAATGATAAATCTATGAAGGAGGACAAACCCTATGAATGATTTACAGATATTTAAAAATGATCAATTTGGAGAAATAAGAACAATCTCAAAATATGGACAAACATGGTTTGTAGCAAAAGACATTTCAAACATTTTAGGATATTCAGAAACTAATCGAATGACTACGAGGCTTGATGATGACGAATCCATATCCACCAGATTGGAGGGTATGAACATGAACTCAACTTTAATTAATGAAAGCGGTCTTTATAGTGCAGTTTTAGGAAGTCAAAAACCTGAATCAAAGAAATTTAAAAAGTGGGTTACTAGCGAAGTCCTTCCAACAATAAGAAAACATGGTGCATATATGACAGATAACACAATAGAAAAAGCATTAATGGACCCGGACTTTTTAATAAAACTAGCTACTAACTTAAAGGAGGAAAAGTTCAAAAGATTAGAAGCTGAAAACAAAATTGAGTTAGATAGACCAAAGGTAATATTTGCAGATGCTGTTTCAGTTTCTCATACGTCGATTTTAGTAGGAGAACTCGCAAAACTTTTAAAACAAAATGGAATTGAT
>NZ_JAENWM010000057.1 GCF_016650035.1 Clostridium sp. | reverse complement strand
ATGTTTTGGGTAAAATTGATGGAATAACCGTTGCATCAGCTTTATATTCTATCGCAGATAAGATACAATTTAAATAAGGTTTGTTTAACATAAAAGCCGTAGGCAGTTGAGGATTAAAATTAAAACTATCTACGTTTTTTTAATATCCTTGCTGCAGATTTTCTTGTCTTAGGTGCTGCAAATAGGAGTGTCTTATAACAAACTAGATATAAAAGTATCACGTATAGTATCCCAATTATTTATAGTAGGGTCTATTACAACGGGGTACTTGGTATTTGAATCTTCAAGAAAAGCTTTATCTGCTACTACATCTACATATGTTTTTCCACTTTCCGCGCGTAGATTAAGTTTGACATCATTTGAAAGTTTACTATTTGCATCCACCATGTATGGAGTTTCAAAATACCAAACTTTATTACTTTTAGAATCACTAAATGTAATTGTACCATCTTTCTCAACATCGGCCTTTAAACCATTTAGCTTAACTTCGAAAGTAAAGGTATTTTGGTTAGAATAGCTATTTAAAATTAGGTCCTCCTTTAAGGAATCGCCCTGCACCGTATACTTTGCATCTGTATTATTAAACATATCATCATAGGTAATCTCATTATTCTTAATAGTTCCTTTTGTAGCTTTTCCACCAATAGGAACAAGAGCAATTTTTTTACCGTCCTTTTCCACAGAAACAACTTCATTTGATTTAGCTTCGCTAGCAAAGGATACCTTGAAATCATTAGAAGTGTTTTCAAGCTTACTAGCATCTTTTGAACTTACCTTTAAATTATTATCAAGTTTTTTCCACTTTTTATCTGTAAGGTCCTTATAAAACTGAGGTTCTAAAAATATTTCTTCTGTAAAACTTCCATTAGGATTAAGATACCGAGTAGAATACTTAGTCCTTTTACTTGTGAGCTCTAATTTAGACTTAGGAAGCTTATTGGGAATTTCACCAATATCAGCTTTAATAGAGCTGTTTTTATTGACTGGTGCTAAGTTGTTTGCTGCCTTAACGGGCATTTGAATAATACCTGAAATAAAAACGAATATTAGAAATATAGATAAATACCTGTAAAATGGCTTTGTTGATGTCAAAATATACCGCCCCCTGATCTTTTATTATTTTATATAAATAATTATTTAAAATATAGCATGTTGTAAACACACTGTAAACGAGCAATACATGGTTATTTGGGTAATATAATCTAAATATTTTTAACCCCGAGATAGATCCTATTCTAATTTACGAAGTAGTGTCATCTACCTAAAGATAGAGAATGGTAGAACATCAGTATTATTATTAAATATTGATGTTCTAGAAAATTCATTTTTCGTTATTAGATAAAAAAGTAGAAAACGGATTTAAATATAATAATTCATTAAATTAATGTTCACACAAATGGCTATATAAGGATTTTAGTTAAAAATTAATTAAATTAACATATTTAGGCTTTTTCAAATTGTTTAAGAATTGTTGAAGCACTCTATTTCCTAAATATATATGTGTGCTTATTTCCTATAATTTCCGGTAGATTATATAAAAAAAACCACATATAATAATTATTGTTAGCGCCATTTTTAAATAAGCATAAATCTTAATTTAGCCACTTATAAGAAATCGTAGAAATATTCTTGCTAGAGAAGGACATTAAGAAAGTTGGACATGCAGTTATAAAAAATAGAAAAGGAGATAAATCAATGGGGGAAAAAGCTATTAGAAAATTAATTATTCTTTTATTATCATTCGTGTTCATTACTAGCGGGTCATTAATATTTTCAGATTTCGCATTCGCAGTTATAGATGAGGCACCGGTAGTTACAGCTATTGATATTACGACCATACCTGCAGATGGAAGGATAATATCAGGAATGCCAAAAATATCTGTTAATTCTACTGCTGATAAGGGAATAGCTAAGGTTGAATTTTATACAAAGGCAGTTTCGGCACCAGACAGTGCTTATTATAAAGTGAAAACTGTTACTGCATCACCTTACAGTACTAATTGGGCTACAAGCCCTTGGGTTTCCGATGGTGAATATACTATCAAAGTTATTGTATATGATACAGCAAATAAAACTGCTAATTTAACAAGAAATGTAATTGTTAAAAACACTACTGTAGCTCCAACAAACTTATTATCAACTGCTAAAATAGGTACTAATGTATTTCTGAGCTGGACTGCAGCGGCTGAAGCAACAGGCTATGAAGTTTACAAAGGAATAAATAAAGTTGGAGCAACAACTATAGCTACTGATTTTATGGTAACTGGATTAAATGCAGAAACAAATTATATTTTTACTATAAAAGCAAAAGATACTTTAGGAAATGTTTCAGCAGCAAGTAATAGTGTTTCTGTAGATACAGAAGCTCAAGCAGCAGTTAATCAAATTAGTCTAAACAGTTATGTTGCTAAAGAAATATCTGCATATGAGATAGGTAAATATACATATCTTTTAAACAATGACTATGCTCATTATAATGGTGTAACACAAGATATAGCTTATAAAGGTACAACATTATTAAGAGCTAATCCAGATGGAAGCAAATCAAGTCATTGTGTAGGTTTAACCTTTGAGGTTTTCTTTAAAGCTATGCAGTCAAGAAATATCGATGCTGGAATCTCAAAGGATAACTTCAACAATATGTCTTCTGAAAATATGACTGATTTTATGCTTACCTGGTATGCAGCATTAGGCACTCCAAAATCACAAGGTGACCAACTTGCTGGAGCTATTGAAAAATATGGGTTAGGCACAAGAATAACTAATCTTGAAGAAGTTAGAACTGGTGATTTTATAGATTTTAGCAGAACAACTAATTCAGGACACACAGCTGTGTTTATAAACTGGATTAGAGATAACAACAATATTATTGGATTTAAATATTGGTCTTCAAATGTATCTACTAATGGTATTAACTACAAGGAAGAATATTTTAGTGACAGTGGTAATGGAACTGTTGAGAGAAGTCAACTTTATATTGGAAGAGTAGGATCTTTAGGAAACTATAAGTCTTTTCAATAAGTAAAATTAAATAACAGGTAATAAGGTGGACACATTAGGTACCATATTAAAACTAATATAAAAGTATGAAGAGGGTAGTGATACCTTCTTTATTCATGTTAATATCAACAGCTTCATGTAAATAATGGTTTACGTGGAGCTGTTCTATTTTATTTCAGAAAAGTGGTAAGTTCATAAGAAATTTAAACATAACCTAACTGAACTGTCACGTTTCCACCGCAGTGGACTTTCACCACCTAGTTAATAGTCATGCCTGGCACACTAAAAAAGGGAATTCACTATATGAATTCCCTTTTATCTAGTCTATATATCAATTTCTAAACTAAATAGAGTATAATAATTGTTTTACCTATACTCTGTAACTTTTATTAATAAGTATCATAATAATAATCGTAGTAGGGATCATAAGGGTAGTAAGGATAATATTGGTATATTAGAAAATAAAGATAGTTAATATCGGAATAGTATTTATTACCGTAATATCCCGGGTGCCCATGCCATATTTTACCTCCAGGTCCATGACCTCCTCCATGTCCTTGGCCTCCGCCAGATCCTTGGCCTCCTCCATGTCCTTGACCTCCGCCAGATCCTTGGCCTCCTCCATGTCCTTGACCTCCGCCAGATCCTTGGCCTCCTCCGTGTCCTTGACCTCCGCCAGCTCCTTGGCCTCCTCCATGTCCTTGGCCTCCTCCAGGCGCAGGGCGATATTCCCTTTCATCTGTAAATTCTTCACTATTGTATTCATACATCATTTGATTTCGCAGCATGCAATAATGCTCACACATCAATGGGCAGTTCATGCAATAAATGCATTCTTGCATTTGTTGTATTGTACTTGGTATTTGATCAATTATTTTTGTCATACAGAAATCTCCATAAAATTGATTACAATATTATAGTATGTAGACATAATTAAAATGTAACTATAAATATTCCTTCAGATATTGAGTCTTAAATTTGTAATTCTTATTTCTAATCTACAATTTTATTACTTCATATATTTTTCTACTAATTCATAACATCTTTTCTTTGTTGTATCCTGCAAAGAGTTAGTATATATTAATGGTTCCATTGTTCCGCCTTTCACTTCTAACGATTCCTTTTTAGCTTTAGCATCTCTATCTGATATCCACTGAATTTCTTCACTCTGTAATTTCTTCATATCGCTAGATGATAGTTGTCCTTTTAATACATTATAGATTTCGTTAAGCGCTGCATCCCACTGCTTAAGCCTCTCACTTGCAGCCTCTTTCATATCTAATGTTGTACCAGCATCTTTCTCTTTTAAAGATTCTAATGCTATTTCAATATTGTCTAGTTTAGTTTTATATTCTTGTTTATTGCTTTCTTCTTTAACCTTTACATTATCTTCTATTTTAGTATTATTGATAAAATCTTCCCAAACTTCATTTCCTGGTTTTATATTATCCACTATGTCACCATACTTTACTTTAAGTTCTACATAGTCACCAACAGCATGATTAGTTGCTATACTAATTCCAAAATAATCTTTCGTAAAGTATCCACAATATCCAAATTCAGCTGAATCAAAATAACTAATTAAATCTTTATTTGTGAACGAACTCAATTCCTCCTCAATCATATTTATAGCTGTATTATCATCTATTCCATCCAATGGCTTAAGTGTCCATACTCTAGATTTAACATTTTTAAGTTTTTCGGCAAAATTATTGTCTAAATTAATAAAGTCTTTAAATTTAAGTATAGTTCCCTTTTCAATATTGATGTTTGTTGCATAAATATTGTTATCAGGATGCATTGACGTCTCAAGGTTGCTATAACCTTTGTATACTATACTTAGAAGCCTGGAACTTTTCCACTCTATTTCATAGTTTGCATCTATAGTTAAATCTTCTCTTTCAACATTAAAGTATGTTAAAATATCGTTTTTTATTAATTCATTAATTTGTTTTTGCTTATTAACATCAATTAAATTCGTTATTTGAGGATATTTTATTTCAACTTTCTTATTTATATAGTTTTTAGTTATTATTTCAAATTTTAAAACATTCGTTTTATCTGATTCATTTTCCAATTGTGAAACTTCTGAATTACTTGGAACATTTGACGTACTTGTATTATTACTAATTGTTTTTGAGCCACACCCTCCAATAAAAATACTCAAAGATATTAATGATATTAATATTATTTTCTTATTCATTTAAGCATCCTTCCTTTCCTCACTTAATATAGTATGTATATGAATTCCGTTGATGAATACTCAGCTGAGATTGCTGTTTTGTTCAATATTTGTTATGATGCTTAAGGGATGATACAGACATTACGATATCATCGAAATGGTAAAAAAACTTCTAAAAGCACTTGATAAATGCAGTGAAAAGATTATTCTTTTCACTGCATTTTTTTGTCATATCTATTTCTGTTTAAGTATTTTTTTCTTTCTAAATATTAATCCTCTTTAATTATCTACTACGTAAAGCATCTATAGGATCCATTTTTGAAGCTTTTAAAGATGGATAGAATCCTGAAATCATACTTAATACTACGCAGAATAATAAAATTAAACCAGCATCAGAAAGTGGTAATTTAGCAACTTCCATATAAGGAGCATTTTCAGAAATGTTCTGCAGAAAACCATAAACTGCTGAGTTGATGAGTTTAGATACACCTAAAGTAAACAGCAATCCAATGCCTGCTGATAACACACCAATAATGAATGATTCAGCAACGAAAACATTTAATATATCTTTTTTTCGTGCACCAACTGCCCGAAGTATACCTATTTCCTTTATTCTCTCAAGTACAGAAATATAAACAACAATTGATATCATTAAGGCTGCTACAAGAATAGATATTCCTGCAAAACCCAGAAGTACATAACGTACTTGCTTCATTGCTCCATCAACTTGCGCGGAAATTGTTTTGGCAGTTAAATTAAATGTGTATTTATCTTGTGAATCAGTTAATGTTTTAAGTTGAGATTCTAAATCTTTAGTGTTTTTAGAATATAAGACAAAGGCGTTAGTTTCCATATCTGATTTATCTATTTTAAATTCTTTCTCATAAAAATTAAAGTTCCAATCGCTTGTTGCATAATAGGTTCCCATTAAGGTTGTAGTATTGGCAATTCCAGCTATTTTCCAAGTTCTAACAATAGGAACTTCAGCGACTCCGCCTTGATCACTATGAGGGTTAGATCCCTGCTTTATATAACGAACATAAATATCTTTACCAATTAAATCTTTTAATTCACCACCATTTTTTTCTAAGTCCTTGGCAGTTGAAAGTGAAATAACAATTTCATCTATTGAACCATCCTTAGGAAGGGCTCCATATTGAATATCATTTTTAACATCATCGAGAACACCTGGGGCCATCATCATAACCAATTTTTCTCTAGTAGCTTGGTCAGATAGTTTAGACATTAACTTTTCATCCTTAATTATACTTTCGTCTAAAGAATAAAAACTTGCAACGGGAACCCCGGTACCTGAAATTTGAAAGTTATATGCATATATATCTTTATTTAAAGACATAACTGAGTTTATATCATCATATTTGATAGGCTTTAAATCTCTTATAGCTTTATCTGTATTTTCCTTTAGTCCTACAGTTATTGCGTTTGTCGGAAATATACCATTAACCTGAGTATTAACAGCACTCGTAGTACCAGAAGTTATAGCTATAGCTAAGGCAATTCCACTTATTCCAATAGAAGTTCCTATAGCTGTTGCAATGGTCCGACCTTTTTTTAGCCATGCGTTACGAAGAGACATTTTTAGTGCTGTAAAAAAAGACATCTTCGATTTTGTTTCTATTTTCTCCGTTGCAGTTATATTTTCAGTTGAAATCGAGGTTTTGTTATCTTCAATAGAAATTAACTTGCCATCCTCCATTGTTACAATTAAATCTGCATAAGCCTTTGCAAGGTCTGGTGCATGGGTAACCATAAGTACTAGTTTTTCTTTTGAAATCTCTCTTAATAATTCCATAACCTGCTCACCAGTTTTAACATCTAAGGCACCGGTTGGTTCATCAGCTAAAATTATTTCGGGGTCATTAGCAAGTGCACGAGCGATAGCTACCCTTTGACGTTGCCCCCCCGACATTAGGTTAACTTTCTTTTTCATTTGATTTGTGAGTCCAACTCTCTCAAGTAGAATACGGGTTTTTTTTACTTTATCTTGTTTTGAGTATCCTGATAAATCTAAAGCAAGTTCTACATTTTGGGCTGATGTTAATGAGTTAAGTAAGTTAAACTGTTGAAAAATAAACCCTACTGTATTTTTTCTATAAGTATCTAGGTCCTTTTGTCCAGCTTCTTTTAAGGATTTGCCGTTAACAATAACGTCACCCTCAAAGTTTGCATCTAAAGCTCCTATTAAGTTCATCATTGTTGTTTTACCACAACCAGAAGGTCCAACAATTGCCACGAGTTTTCCATTAGGCAAATCAAAAGAAACGTCATCTAGTGCTATAACTTTATTTTTACCTATTGTATATATTTTTCTTAAATTTTTAATTTGTAACATTTACTATTCCTCCTATTCATCACGCAATGCGTCAATAACTTGAATTTTAGTTGCTCTTTTAGATGGAAAGTGTCCCGCTAAAACTGCAACTAATATACTGATAACAATTAGACCGGCAATAGTTACAAAGGGAACTTTAATATCTGTAAATGGAATACCTGTTAATGGAATATTTACTATACTATTTGCATCAATATTTAATACATCATTGATTATTTTATTTGCAATTGGTTGTATTATAAAAGCTACTATTACTCCAGTGACTCCTGCAAAAAGGCCAATTAATGCAGACTCAGCTTTAAAAATACGAGCAATATCTTTATTTCTTGCTCCCACAGCCTTTAGAATTCCTATTTCTTTTTTACGTTCAAGTACACTTGAGAAAATTACAATACCTATTAAAATTGTTGAAACTACTAAGGCAAGTGAAATAAATACAATCATAACTGCCTGTGCTAAATTAATTAAAGTCTTAATAGCAGATTTAACCATAACAATTTGTGAGGTTGCAGAGAATCCCTTTTCCTCAGTCATTTTACTTCCACCAATACCACCATTTTCAGTTGCATTAATATAATTGAGTACTTTTTCATTGTCATGAACATCTTTTATAACAACTTCTGCATTTACAAAGCGGTTTTCTTTAGATGCAAAATAACCATCATCTTGAAGCCATGTATTAACAGCATCATAAGAATAATATACAGCAGCTGAACTTAGTGCAATTTCGTTCACAACTCCAACAACTGTGAAATCTTTTGTATATTTTTTACCTAAAATTTCATTTCCAGTAAGTGGGTTTATAGTTTTTTCTTGAACTACTACATTTATTTTTTTACCAATAGCTTTCGAATAATCACCAGTGTCTGGATTCATGCCATATTTTTCGATTATATTCTTAGCCATATCCTTGTTTACTAATAATTCATATTTATCATCCTTTGGAACGCTACCAGTCATTGCGTGTTGAATGTTTGAAAGATAATTTTCACCAGCAAGTGAATTAAAGGTGATATCCTTTAAAGTTTCATTATTTACCTCATAGGAAGTAATATTTTTAATATTTAAGTCTTCACGAACAGTTAACACGTCAGGATTTTCCTTAATGCTATCATATACATTTATGTTCTTTGGATAATCCGTACTTTGCACAGCTGCATCCTTAAACTTCATAGTGGTTTGTATTATATTAGCGCTAGCAAAAGAATTTGTTTGTACATCTATATAATCGGTTGCCCCATTACTAAGCCCTACAACTAATAAAATACCTGCTATTCCAATAGAACCTGCAAGAGTGGTTACAACTATACGCCCCATTTTCTGTTTCAAATTTCTAAGGGATAGTTTTATTGCATCTGCAAAAGACATGCTCCCATCTTTCTTTTTTAGTTCAGATTTCACACTATTTGTTTCAGATTCATTAATTATTTCGTCATTTTGAATTTTTCCATCTAAAATAGCAACTACGCGAGTAGAGTATTCGTAGGCTAGTTCACGATTGTGGGTAACCATAATAATTAACTTGTCACTGGCAACTTCTTTAATAAGCTCCATAATTTGAATTCCAGTTTTTTTGTCAAGGGCTCCTGTTGGTTCATCCAATAGTATTATATCCGGATCATTTGCTAGTGCACGAGCAATAGCAACACGTTGTTTTTGGCCCCCAGATAATTCACCGGGTTTATGTTCCATATGTTTTTCAAGACCTACCTGCGTAAGCAAGCTTTTCGCACGTTCAATTCGTTTCTTTTTTGATAATCCAATTAAGTTCATTACAATTTCAACATTTTCAAGTGCGGATAAATGTTCGATTAAGTTAAAAGATTGAAAAACAAATCCTATATTATTTTTACGATATAAATCCCAATTCTTCTTTTTGTATTTTTTAGTTGATTTTCCTTCGATAACTAGATCACCTGAACTTGGTTGATCAAGGCCTGCTATTATATTTAAAAGTGTGGATTTTCCACATCCTGATGGCCCTAAGATTGAAACGAATTCTCCCTTTTCAAAATTAAGATTTACTCCGCTAAGAGCGTTAAAACTTTTCTTTTTTTCTATGAAATATTCTTTTGACAAATTGTTTAGTGATAAAAGCATAAATAACTCCTTTCAATCCATTAGTGTAGTTCTACTTCTGAGCTTGTATATTTATATTAACAACTGAATCTTAATTTGACACTGTATTAACCTTAAATCTACCTTAAATAACTAAAAAAGCTGCATCAAGATAAAAGTATTTCTTATCTTGATGCAGTACTTAGCTATTTAGTTCAATTATAAATTTGCATCCTTTTCCAGTTTCAGTTTCAAGACTTATGTACCCAGTATGTTTTTCAATAATAGTTTTAGTAATTGCAAGGCCAAGGCCGGTGCCCCCTGTTTGAGAGTTCCTCGCGTTATCCACTCTTTTAAAAGGTTCAAATATTTCCTCAGACATCTCACGCGGAATACCAATGCCGTTATCCTGTATTTCTATTACTACTTTGCTTAAAAAATTCTTTAACACTATTTTTATCTGGGTACCTGGAGGATTATATTTCAAAGCATTATTAAGAATGTTAAGAAGGGCCCTATCAATTTGCTTTTCATCAATAAGTATAAGCTTTTTACCCTCTGGTATCTCAAAATAAGACTGAAAACCTGCTTTTTCTATTTGAGGTATTAGCGAGGCTATAAATTCTCTTAAATATTCACAAATATCTACACTCTTAAGGTTAAGCTTAAAATCTGAGCTTCCCATTTTAGATAATTCGAACAAATCACCTATTAAACTATTAGCTCTTGTACCGTTATTTAAAATTACTGCTAAAAATTTTTCACGTTCATTATCTGATATATCCTTATTATTTAATAACAAATCTGAGTAACCTATAATATTGGATAGCGGGGTTTTTAAATCATGAGAAATATCTAATATTAGCTTTCTCCTATTATCTTGAGATTTTTCTTTCAGATTCTTTTCTATTTCAATTTTTTGGGCCATTAGGTTAAAGGCATCCTTAAGATCTCCAAATTCATTCTGAGATTTTAGCTCAACTCTTGCAGAATAATCGCCACTTGCAATTTTTTCAACTCCGCTTAATAATTTTTTTAGTGGTTTCACAAAATTATTAGAAGTTATTCTTGAGTAGAAGATAAGACCAAAAACAAAAGAAGTAATATTAATTAGCGCTCCTAAAAAGAAAATAAATATAATATTATCTATAGCTATTGGAATTCCTTCTTTATCGAAAAAAACGCCATTAACTAATTGTGGTTTATTAGGAATGACAATTTCAAGCCAAAAATCGCTAGCGCTATTATAAGATACACTATAATGGTATTTACTTTGGGTTTTGCCGCTATTAATTAGAAATTCACTGAACTCCTTCTTAGTATATTGGTTTACCTTTTGAGGGTTTATTCCTTTAGAGAAAACAATCTTATAATTTTTATCAATTACATGAATTCCACCTTTATACTTTAAAATCTTAGAATAATCTATATTTTTATAATCATCCTTCATAACTTGAGCAGCTGATAGTTCTGGTATTTCTTCAAATTTTATTAATCCCTTAAAACTAACTGACATAATTAAGGACACCACAATGAAAACTATTGTGGAAAATATAAATAGTAATAAATAATTTTTTAAAAGCATGTTCGCAACTTTCTTTTTTTTCATATTTCATTCCTTATTCCTAAGTTATTTTCTAGCTTATAACCAATTCCACGTATAGTCTTTAAATACTTAGGTGCCTTCGGATTATCTTCGATTTTATCTCTCAAGTGGCTTATATGTACCATAATTGTATTATCATCACCATAATAGGCTTCTTCCCATACCGCCTCATAAAGTTGTTTTTTCGTATATACTCTGCCTACATTTTCCATGAAAATTTGAAGAAGTTTTAACTCCTTTGCATTAAATTCTAATTGTTTATCATCCTTATATACACTGTAACTATTTTCATCAAAAGTTAAATCTCCTATTTTAATAATTAACTTATCAGGTACTTTTAGCGATGTTATGTACTTGTAGGATCTTCTTAGCTGTGCATGGACTCTTGCTATTAATTCAATGGGATTAAATGGTTTGACCATATAGTCATCAGCACCCAGCCCGAGTCCTAATATTTTATCAGGATCTTCACCCCGGGCAGTTAAAAACATTACAGGAATTTCGCTTGTTTCTCTAATCTTTCTAAGCAAATTGAAACCATCAATCCCTGGCATCATAACATCAAGAATAGCTAAATTAATTTCGTTATTCTTAAAAATTTCCAAAGCTTTTAGTCCATTTTCTGAATTATATACTGTAAAACCTTCTTTTATAAGGTGTAGCTCTAGTAGTTGTCTTAAATCCTTATCATCTTCCGCTATTAAAATATTTAAGATGCCCACCTCCCTATCTGAAAAATCTTTCCGAGTTATATGCAATACTGTTAATAATGATTTTCAAATATATTGTACCATAAATGTTAGGATTAAATCTAAAACAGTTGAACCCGGGGTGATTTATTTTAGTTTAACTCCTACACTGGAATTAGCGATGACTCTTGCATACCCATTTACGTATATTGGAATATTGGATGTATAAGCTGTAACTGCCTTCCTATACATTTCTTGATGATCATCTGCATATCGATAAAACATTATAAAACTCCTAAATATTATTACTATATTAAAATATGCATTAATATCAAAATAAGTGAACTATAGTAAGTCAATTAATGCTTTTTTAATACTTAAAAAAATATACGCTACATCATATTGTTATACAAATAATGGTAATAAACTCAGTAGTGAATTCCTTCTATTTTAAAACTTGTACAACAATAACTATATTTGTTATAATCAGAACAAATATAGTTATTAAAGGAGAAAAAAATATGCTTTTTATACAGAATCTTGTAAAAAAATATGGTAAGGAATTAGCTGTAAATAATATTAGCTTTCAAGTTAATGAAGGTGAAATTGCTGTTTTATTAGGGCCTAATGGTGCGGGGAAAAGTACCACACTAAAATGTATTGCTGGATTATTAAAATATGAGGGTTACATAGAAATTTGTGAGCATAAAAATAAGAGCATTGAGGCAAAAAAAATATTTGCCTATGTTCCAGAAGTTCCAGCTATGTTTGATTTGCTTACAGTTTATGAGCATATAGAATATATAGCCGCGGCTTATGGAATAGAGGACTATAAGAATAAGGCAGAAGAATTACTAGAGAGATTTGATTTAAGTGATAAGAGAACAAAACTTGGTAAAGAGCTTTCTAAGGGTATGATGCAAAAGGTAGGTATTTGCTGCGCTCTAATAATAGAGCCTAAGGTAATATTATTTGATGAGCCATTAATGGGGCTTGATCCTAAAGCGATAAAGGAATTAAAGAAAGCTATTCTAGAGCTAAGGGAGAAAGGCTGTTCTATTCTAATAAGTACCCACATAATTGATAGCGTTGATGATTTATGGGACAAGGTGTTGATAATGAAAGATGGGAATATAGTTCTAGCCGGTACAAAACAGGAGCTTCTGAGTAGAAATGAGACATTAGAGGAACTCTTCTTTGAAGTAACGGAGGATAACTCATGAAGCCATTACTTTATATACTAAGAAAATCTATAAAAAATTGGTTGCTTCAATTAAAGAAGAAACCGGCAATGCTTATTGCGTATATTTTATTTTTTATACTTTTGTGTGTAAGTTTATTTTTTAATAAAGGTAATCTTATTGAAAAAACTATGTTGGATCCTTTTTTATATACAACAATTGTAGGAATTGTTATATTAGTATTTACGGTGCCAGACCTTTATTCCTCTATAAACAGGGGGGCATCCTTTTTTAGAGGGGCAGATATAAATTTTGTATTTACATCACCTGCTAGTCCACAAAAAGTTTTAATATATGGATTCTTTAAACAAATATATTCTTCATTTCTAGCAGTATTTTTTATTTTATTTCAAGGATATATGCTTAGCCGATTTAGTAATATTAAATCATATGGAATAGCGGTAATTATGTTTGGTTTATTCATTATGCTTATTTTCACATCAATACTAAAAATATTATTATATTCTGTAGTTTCTAAAAGTGAAAAAAATAAAGTTATGGCAAAAAATATTTTTAAAATATTGGGGTTAGTTATAATAGTAGCCTACTTTATAGAATTATATATAACGAGAGCACCTGTTAACGCCATTAAGGCATTGTTTAATAATGCTGTTATTCCTTATATACCAGTGTACGGTTGGGTAAGAGAAATTATAATGGCTTCAATGAATGGCATTAGCATTATGTCTTTTATTTATACATCTCTGCTTGTTGCATCCGGGGTTATTTGTGGGTATATAATTTATTCTATGAAACTTGACTATTATGAAGATGTGTTAGCGTTAACTGAACTTAAAGAAACAGCTATTTCACAAACTCGAAGTGGTGGGCGAATAATTGTGCAAACAGGGAAAAAACCTAGAGTACGCAAAGTCCAGTATACTAGAAAAGGAAAGTTTGCCTCTGCTATATTTTGGAGACAAATATTAGAGTATAAAAAAACTGGATTTGCACTTATTAATATAATGTCTGTTGTTTACGCAGTTATAGCTATAACTGCTGGACTATTTAGCCCTGTTAAGAATTTAATATTTGTTTTAGGGGGCATGATATATCTACAAATGATTTTTACCTTTGCAAGTAAGTGGCAAAAGGATTTATCAAATCCGTATGTTTTTATGCTTCCAGATCATGCATTTAAGAAAGTTATTTATGCAACTGCAGTTGATAACTTTAAAAACATTATTGATGGATCTATAGTGTTTGTAATAACAGGAATATTATTTAAAAGTAGTATCCTTCTTATTTTTCTTAATATAGTAGCTTTTGCATCAATAGGCTCTCTTTTCATCTACGGCGGAATTCTTTCCAAAAGGATGTTAGGCAGCGGTTCTAACATAATGTTTACATCCCTTATGAGAATTATGATTTTAGTATTAATAGTAGCACCCGCTTTAGTTCTTCTTGGCATGTTATACAGTACTTCCAGTGATTCTATGGGAGTTTTTATAGCTTACGCCTCATTTATCACCTATAATCTAACGTTTAGTGGCTTGATATTATTCTTAGGTAAGGGAGTGTTTGAAAATATAGAGTTATAAATTTAAAAAATTGCTCATGTTAATATCACATGAGCAATGTGCAGTTGAAGAATTAGCAAGCACTAAGGTAACTGTGACTTGGTAAAAACAGTAAATCTTATATTCTTTGCAAGTTTGCTCTACCTAATTATTTAAGTATCCTCAAACTATTTTTATACATTAATTTCCAATTTTATCTATTAGAGAGAAAAGCCTACCCCCTAGATTTCTCTATGAAATAAGCTTTTGCTGTTAAATATAATTAATTTTTAGTTGCAATTTAAACTTGAAAACCGTGATGATTAAATACAGTTTCTGTTACATAATTTCCTGTGCCTCAATATCATACTTTTTTATTTTCTTATACAATAAGCTTCTGTGTATCCCTAATTCTTCAGCTGTACATTGCATATTATACCCATTTCTCTTTAAAGACTCCTTAATAACAGATATCTCATAATTATCAACTAATCTTTTCAACCTCTTATCAACTGAATCTCTTAAAACCTTTTCATTATGAAGGGAAACCATCTTTGATTGTAAGTCTTCCAATTGAATTAACATGTTTTCACTGGAAGCATAGGCGCTTTTAATAGTGTTTTCAAGCTCTCTAATATTTCCTGGCCAATCATAATTTTGTAAACAAACCAAAGCATCATCATCTATTGTTACCAATGTTTTATACTCCTTGTTAAGCTTATTCAAAAAACAATTAATGAATAAAGCAATATCTTCCCTTCGCTCTCTGAGTGGAGTAACATTTATATTGATAACATTAAGTCTATAATATAAATCCTCCCTAAACTCACCACTACTAACCATCTTTTGTAAATCTTTTCTAGTAGCTGAAATAACCCTTAAATCTATGGGTATGGGATTATTTGCTCCTATTTTTTGAACTTCATTCTCCTGAAGAACTCTTAAAATCTTTGCTTGCATTCCTAGAGGCATATCCCCTATTTCATCAAGAAAAATTGTTCCTCCATCGGACAGTTCGAATTTTCCTTGTTTCCCACCTTTTTTTGCACCGGTAAAAGAACCTTCTTCATATCCAAATAGTTCTGATTCTAACAGTTCACTGGGAATAGCCGCACAGTTAATACTAACTATTGGCTTCTCTCTTCTTTGACTATTCTTATGAATGGATTGGGCAAAAACTTCTTTACCAGTTCCTGTTTCTCCGGTGATTAAAACAGAAAAATTTGTTTTGGAACATTTCATTGCAGTTTTTTTAAGTTCCAAAAATTCTTTATTTTCACCAATCATTCCATCAAATGTATACTTATTGTATTCCCTTTTATTATATTCCTCTTTATAAAATTGTAGTTCAGAGTACTCCTTCATTAATTTCTTTGCAGAATCTAATGTTTGCAATCTAAATTTCACCTGTGCAACTCCTGCAATTACATTATCATTATCATCAAGTACATGAGAACGACTAACTAACAAAAAATTATTAACTTCTTCTTTGGTATCCCCATCTATAAATTTATGTATTGCACCTTCTTCATGATATCTCTTATTTACTATGTCCAACATTTTTGTATTCGAGATTATCTCAGAAATTTTAATACCAATTGCATCTTCCTTTGCGGTTCCTAAAAAATCACAATATTGATCATTGATATCTGTAATAATTCCATTTTTATCTATAACTATAAATCCATCATCTGTCATCTTTAATATTTCATGAAATATGTATTTATACCTATCGAATTCTTTATTCACAAATATTCCCCCAAATAAAATACTTATTTTAAAATCTGTTTAGTCTTATAGTTTATCATTGACTTAATTATATCATAAAAGAAATATTTTATATATTTCCATATATACCTTGGATAGTTTATATAAAAAAAGAGAACTCACCCCCACTTAGATATATACTGTTTAACTACTAAACAAATTTACCTAAGTGGAAATGAGGTCCTTTTGAAAACGTATTTTATTTTAGATTAATGATGCAATTATAATTTTATAAATCAAAGAAATCCTTCTCCTTTAGAGATTGTAATATAGCTGGGATGACTTCAAACAGATCTCCTACAATACCATAATCACAGATTTCAAAAATAGGTGCTTTAGGATCTTTATTAATTGCCATTATATATTTTGCCTCGTGCATTCCTGCTTGATGTTGTAACGCTCCTGAAATCCCACAAGCTACATATACATCGGGACGAACGGTAGTTCCAGTTTGCCCCACTTGATGTATACTCTCAATCCATCCCGCATCTACTGCAGCTCTTGAGGATCCTACTTCTCCATCTAATGCTTCGGCTAATTCTTGTATTAATTTGAACCCTGATGCTTCTTTTAGTCCCCTACCACCAGACACTACTACTTTTGCATCTATAAGATTTACTTTTTTGTTTCCTGTAGGCATTTTTTCTATTAGTTTAGTTCTAATCATTTCTTCAGTAAGATTTGGAACAATTGTTTCTATCTGTCCTCTCTTTTCTTCATTAAAATGGGCTTTACTCATAACTCCAGGGCGTACCGTTGACATTTGCGGCCTATTTTTAGGACATATAATAGTTGCCATCAGATTTCCGCCAAATGCTGGTCTAGTCTGAAGAATCTTTCCATCCTCTTCATCTATCTCTAATTTTGTACAATCAGCTACTAAGCCTGTTCCAATTCTTGCTGCTATTCTTGGACCTATATCCCTTCCTATTGAGGTTGCCCCCACTAAAACGATTTCTGGTTTCCTATCGACAATCAAATCAGATATGCTTATTGCATAGCCTTCTGTTGTAAATTCTTTTAAAAATTTATGATCAAGATAAAGAACTTTGTCCACCCCATAATGTAGCATTTTTTCGGCTGTTTCTTTCATCTCATATCCTGCTATAACTACATATAACCTTTTGTTGATTTTATCTGCAAGCTTTTTCCCTTCTCCTATTAACTCTATTGTTACTGGATGGATATTACCATCTATTTGCTCTCCAATTACCCATACATCTCTATATTCTTTGATATCTATATTTTGGTTAACCTTTGCTCTATTCATTTTTTTAGTTTCCTCCTTTATATCAAGTTTAGTTCTGATAATTTACTTACTAAGATGTCAGCTTTTCCTTTTGTACTGGAGGCTTCTATAATTTCTGTTTTTTTATTCTTTACTGGTACAAATGATTTATATACATTAGTAGGCGATCCTTTTAACCCTATTTGCGTTAAATCCACCTCCAAATCATTTACCCCCCATACTTGTATCTTACCATCTGTATCTTCAGCATAAGATGCCATAATACCTTGGATAGTTGGATACCTTGGATTATTTAACTCTTTAATAGCTGTTAGTAACACAGGCATTTTACTTTCTATGATAAAGTCTCCGTATTCTGTGAATCGTCTTACCTCCAATTTATCTTCTTTTATTTTTAAGTCTTTCGCATAAGTAATTTGTGGAATATTTAAAAATTCTGCTATTTCTGGGCCTACTTGTGCAGTATCTCCATCTATTGCTTGTCTTCCACAGAAAATAATATCGTAGTCTCCTACTTTCTCTATAGCAGCTGCTATAATAGTTGCAGTAGCCCATGTATCGGAACCTCCAAAGGCTCTATCACTAATTAAGATAGCCTTATCTGCTCCCATAGATAGAGCTTCTTTTAGAGCATATTTTGCTTGAGGTGGTCCCATGCTCAGAACAACAACTTCCGCATTGTGATTCTCTTTTAATACTAATGCTCCTTCTAATGCATTTTTATCGTCTGGATTGATAATACTCGGTACTCCATCTCTTATTAAGGTTCCTGTTTCTTGATTGATTTTTACTTCATTAGTATCAGGAACTTGCTTTAGGCATACAATTATTTTCATATTATCCCCCTATTTGAGTATAAATCTTGAAATAACTACTTTATGTATTTCAGATGTACCCTCATATATTTCTGTTACTTTCGCATCCCTTACCATTCTTTCCAATGGATAATCTTTCATATATCCATATCCTCCATGAATTTGTTGAGCTAGATTGGTTACAAACCTCGCAGTCTCTGATGCATTTAATTTTGCTATAGCTGCTTCCTTTGTATGAGGTTGTCCTGCCACTTTTAAAGATGCTGCCCTGAATGTCATCCATTTAGCACATTCAGTTTTGGTGGCCATCTCTGCTACATACCATTGGAGTCCTTGAAGTTCTGTAAGTGGTTTCCCAAATTGCACTCTCTCCTTCATATATTTTACAGTTGCGTCTATAGCGCCTTCTGCGATTCCAAAAGCTTGAGCTGCAACTCCGATTCTAGCTCCATCAAGTCCTATCATGGCCATTTTAAATCCTTTTCCTTCTTTCCCTACTAAATTTTCTTTAGGAACTCTACAGTTATCAAATATTAATTCTACAGTTTCAGATGCTCTAATTCCCATTTTATCCTCTATTTTACCTATAGAGAAGCCTAGAGTATCCTTTGGAACAATGATTGCTGACAACCCCTTAATTCCAATATTTGGGTCAGTTAGTGCAAATACCATAACAAAATCTGCTTGACCGCCTCCGGTTATGAAACATTTCGTTCCGTTAATTACATATTCATCTCCATCTAAAATGGCTTTCGTGCTCACTGCTCCTGCGTCTGATCCAGCATTTGGTTCTGTAAGTGCAAATGCTGCATGTTTACCTCCATTTGAGACTAATGGTAAGTACTTTTGTTTTTGCTCTTCCGTTCCAAATTTCAGTATAACTTGACCAAAAATTGAATGAATTGATAATATCCCAGCAGTTGCTGCACACTTTTTGGCAATCTCTGAAACTACAATGACTTTGGTGATATCATCACCACCAGATCCACCATATTGTAGTGGAATCCCTATTCCAGTGAATCCACATTTCACCATTTTATCAAAAGTTTCTGTTGGAAATCTACTTTCTCTATCTATTGCCTCCGCTAAAGGCTCTACTTCCTTCTCAGCAAATTCTTTCGCAACCTTTTGTATAACTTCTTCAGCTACAGAAAACTTAAAATCCATATTTGTTTCCTCCTTATGCATATATTAATTATTATTATGATTAATTTTTATCTATTTTTCACTAACAGAACAAAACCTTTTAAAATTTCAATGATATATCAATTTTAGTTACTCCCTTAGGCTATTATTTGAAATTAGGTTTTCGCTTTGAAAGAAAAGCTTCTACCCCTTCAGTACCATTGAACCCACTAAATATATTCTCAATTATATCCAAATTGGAGTAATAGTTTTCATCAGATGGTTTAAGCCACATTTTCCTTATTCCTTTTTTAATTACCTTAATAGCAGTTGTTGGCTTTTGTGCTATTTTTACAGCCATTTCCATAGCAATTTTTACAGTTTCACCAACGGGCGCTAGATGATTTGCTAGACCAAGCTCCCTACATTCGTTAGCATCTATAGACTCGCCTAGGTACATCATTTCAAGCGCTTTTGCTTGACCAACAACCTTAGGTAACCGATGCAGTCCTCCAGCAGCTGGAAATATACCAAGATTAATTTCTGGAACTGATACCCTTGTAGCCTCGGACATAATACGAATATCACAGCATAGTGCGAGTTCAAGACCACCACCCATACAAAATCCTTCCATTGCTACAATAGTAGGCTTAGACAAATACTCAAGTGAATTCATCATATCATTTTCTATTTTAAATGATTTACCTATAAAATTTCCACGCATTTCTTTAAACTCTGATATGTCAGATCCTGCATCAAAAGCTTTAACTCCTGCCCCAGTAATAATTACTACATTGATATCATCATCAATTTCTATTTTTCTCAAAACTTCACTTAATTCATTCACAGATGCTACAGAGTTAAGATTAAGTGGTGGTGAATTCAACGTTATCACTGCTACTTTATTGTCATATTTTTCTACAAGTATAAGTTTGTTATCATAATCCATTGTACATACCTCCAAAAATTTTAGCACGGTCTAACACTAAATTTTAATATACCTACTTTAAATCTAAAAAGTTAAACTTTTACTTTATAAAGTAATTCCCATTGGTTTATCGATAAAAATTCTTTGATCCATCATTTTTACCTCATCTGCTATTAATGGTTTGAACTCCATATACGCCAAAATATCTTTTTCGATATCAATTCCTGGTGCAACCTCTATTAACATAATTCCTTTATCTGTTAATTTAAAAACTGCTCTTTCAGTAATATATAGAATTTCTTGTCCAGTTTCGGAAGCATAATCAGCAGAAAATGTAACTTGTTCGATTTCATTAACAAATTTAATATCTACTCCTTCATTTAAAATAAATAGTTTTTCATCTTCTATTTTTGTTTTTAACTTTCCTGCAGTAAATGTTCCAGTAAAACAAACTTTCTTAGCGTTTTGAGAAATATTAATAAATCCGCCAGGTCCAACAACTCTACCACCAAATTTAGATACATTAACATTTCCTCTTGCATCAATTTGAGCTGCGCCTAAAAATGTAAGATCAATTCCCCCTCCATCATATACATCAAATATTTCTGATTGTTTATAGATGGATTCTGGATTTACAGTTGCACCAATCCCGATGCCTCCAACAGGAACTCCTCCTAGCACACCAGACTCTATGGAAAGAGTTATCTCATTTGCTATTCCCTCCTCTGCTGCCACTGAAGAAACTGATTCAGGAATTCCAATTCCTAAATTAATCAAACAATTTTTCTTAAGTTCTAATGCTCCTCTTCTACCACAAACTTTTCTGTGATTTAATTTCATTGGTTCCATCTCATCTAAAGGTATTTTATATTCACCAGATAATTCAGGTCTATAATTTTCTGATACCCATACTTGCAAATTGTTCTCTTTCTTTCCAACGACTACGTAATCAACCATAAACCCATGAACTTTTACATTTGCTGCTTTTAAAGTTCCTGCATCAACTATTTGTTCTACCTGTGCAATGACTATGCCACCTGAATTTCTTGTAGCATTAGCCATTTCAAGTTGATCCGAAAACACTGCTTCTTTTTCTAAAGAAATATTTCCTACAGTATCCGCTATTGAACCTTTTATAAAACAAATATCTATTGGGAAGGATTTATATAATAAATAATCTTTACCTTCAATGTTAACTAAAGATACTACTTCCTCACCAGATTCAATTGCCGATTGATTAGCTTTACATCCCTCAATTCGAGGATCTGCATAAGTCTTTAATCCAACATGTGTAAGTACTCCTGGCTTTTTACCTGCTATTGCTCTTAATAAATGAGTTGTAACTCCTTGTGGAATCATAAATGCCGAAATCTTATTTTCGACCACTAATTTATTTAATGCTGGTTCTAGTCCAATATGAGCACAAATTAACTTCTTAGATAATCCTTCTGCACCTAAATGATTTGCTCCCCTAGTCTTTCCATCTCCTACTGCAGCACAGTGAAATAATGTTAGTCCTTTTGGAGATTGATCCTTTTCATATCTGTTTTTTAATGAAATTAATAGTTCTTCTGGAACACCACATCCTACAAAACCACCAATTCCTAAAGTCATATTATCCTTAACTAATGATGCTGCAAATTCTGCTGAAACTACCTTACTCATTTGTAAGCCTCCTTAAAATAATTATTTTACAATTTCACTTACTCTTTTAAATTTAAATATATTTACTTATAGTAGATTTGGAAAGAGTGAAAATAACATTACAGCTATAACGGTACCTATCGACGGTATCACAACTGTTAACCAAAAGATTGGCACGTAAGCATTCTTATGACTTTCATTACATAGACCATTGGTTACTGTTACGATGTATCCATTATGTGGTAAAGAATCCAATGCCGAAGAAGAAATAGTCATTACTCTGTGTAATGCTGCTGCCGCCGCCCCCTTCGCTATAAATACAGGTCCTAAAATTGGTACTGCAATTCCTAATCCACCAGATGCAGAACCAGTCATACCAGCAATTACAGTTGTGCCTATTGCTGCACTAGCATATACCGGTCCCGGCATATTTACCATGGCATTTACAACAACAGGGAAAGCTAGTGTTGCTTTAACAACAGCCCCAAAACCAACGACTGCGCAAGTATTGGCTATTGCTGAAACTGAAGTTTTACAAGCCTCTCCTAGGTGATGTACAATTTTTGAATTATCTTGATGTTTATTAAGTAAAACTAAAACTAGCATAGAACCCAAAAACACTCCTGCTTCTAATGGTAATAATGGCTTCCCATCAATTTTTATATTAATTAAAAGTATAGTTATTATTAGTGGTACCAAAGCTAACATCCCATTTGGGTATTTATCCTCTTCTTTAAACACATCTGTTGGGTTCGCCACAAATATTTCTCCATTTTTATTTGCTTTGTTAACCATTTTCATTAGTACGATACAACCAATTACAAGGATGACACCCGAACTAATGAACCCTACCACCGCTCCAGACATTAAACTTGTTCCTAAAGCAGTTGCTGGAATTGCATTCTGGATTTGGGGAGCTCCAGGTGCTACCATCGCAAATGTAGAACAACCAAATGTCAACGCCGCTGGAATAAATCTCCTCGGATAATTAGATTCCCTAAATACTTCTAGCGCTATTGGAAATACTGCAAATGCTGCAACGAATACGCTTACTCCACCATAAGATATTATGCCACATGCCAATGGAATAGAAATAAGAGCCATTTTAGTACCAAACGTCCTAACAATCATCTTAGCAATGGACTTTGCACCATTGGTTATTTCCATGACTTTTCCCATAATAGTTCCTGTTAAAAATATTAGAAAGTAGTTTTGAAAGAAATTTACAAAACCCGCCATGTAGTTTCCTTTTAATGCTGTATATAAATTGAGATTTCCTGTTAAAGCTACAATACTAGAGCATAAAATCGCTACAATATAAATATTAACTCCTTTCATGATAAGAAATATCATTAAAGCTAAAGCAAAAATAATCCCTAGTATACTAATTAGTACATAAATATCCATCTAAATCACCCCTTTATTTAATTTATGTATATTACGCAACCCAATGTACCACTTTTGAAATTGATGTATCATATTTGAAACATAACATTGAGAGGTCTTTATTTCACTACTGTTGCTAAACACAATCCCAACATATATCCAGCTTTTTATAAAAACGGTTTCATATTTGATATATTTTATTTGTTTTTAAATATTGGAATTCTCTTTTCTAAAAATGCACACATTCCCTCATCTTTATCTTCTGAAGCAAATGTAATAGCAGCTAAGTCCTTTTCTAGTTCTAATGCATTATTCAAATCCAAATTTAATCCTTTATTGATCGCAACCTTTGCGTAAGCAACAGCTATTGGAGCCATCTTTAAAATTTCTTTCATCATAACCATTGCTTCCTCAATTAAGTTCTCACTTTTTACAACTTTATTTACTAATCCAATCACAAAAGCTTCATCAGCCATCACTTTTCTACCTGTAAATATCAATTCTTTCGCTTTTCCTGCACCTATTAATCTTGGTAGTCTTTGTGTTCCTCCAAAACATGGGATAACTCCTAAATTCACTTCAGGTTGTCCAAATACTGCCTTCTCTGCGGCTATTCTTATATCACAGCTCATTGCTAATTCGCATCCGCCGCCTAGCGCATATCCATTTACAGCTGCAATAACAGGTTTTTCAAGAGCTTCAATCTTATTAAACACACTTTGAGCAAAATTAGCATACTTTCTAGCTTCTAATCCCTTGTAATCTTTCATTTGAACTATATCAGCACCAGCTACAAATCCCTTTCCTTCCCCTGTGATAACAACGCCCTTTACAAGATCATCCTCTGCAAATGCTTCAAATAAGCCATTTAACTCTTCTAAAGTTTCATTATTTAATGCATTTAATGCTTTGGGTCTGTTCATTTTTACAATAGCAATTCCATACTCCATTTGAAGTTCAATATTCTTTAATTCAATTTTCAATAATGTATTTGAATTCATTATTATTCCCCCTATTTTTAATTACTCTACTATAATTTCTAGAATTTATAGTATTGCTAATTTATTAACAAGCAATAACCTTGCCAATTATTTAACAAACTGATAAAAAAATAATATGAAAGAGGTTTTAAAGATTACTGGAGCAACGAATAATTCACAATGTCAAAAGAAAAATCTGCTAGGCAGGTGTTGTCATCAAATAATTCAGGATGCACTAGATAAGGCACTATTCCTAAAATAATGAGCAGTTTATTATGTACCATTTTCTTATATTATTTATCCACAAGAGTAGAACTGCTCTTGTTTTAATTTCATAAAAGCCCCACAAACGTTAATTTATGGGGCTTAAAGATATATTAAAAAACCATTAATTTTTCTATAAAAGGTGTGACTGTAGAAATCATTTTCAACTTTTTTTATATCAAGCTCAGCCAAGGCCTCGCAAAGACCCCTAGGGGTAACCTGAATGCTGGTTTTTCAGAAGTCAACTTCATTATAGGTTTTATTATTTTCATTAATACAGAGTTACCTCTCCATATATTTTTAGCTACTGCTCCAGGATGAATAGCATAAACCTTAATATGTTTATCATCATTAAGCCTTTCAGCTAATTCCCTAGTATATAAAATAAGTGCTAACTTTGATGCTATTAAAACTTATAGTACTACACCTCTATTTTTCATATAATTCTATAGGTAAATCATCTGGATCACTAAAAAAAATAAATTTTTTCCCCGTAAATTCATCAATTCTAATATGCTCGGTAATTACATTTTTATCAGTAAGTTCTTTGATTACATCATCAATATTATCTACCTCAAAAGCAAGATGCCTTAGTCCT
>NZ_JAENWM010000111.1 GCF_016650035.1 Clostridium sp. | reverse complement strand
TCTTGCACCGTGCAGGCTTGTTTGCTATACCTGTTTTTATTACAAACCGCTCTAATATCATTAAATTTTATAATTCTATACAACTCAAAACAAATTCAAGTTTTATTTATTAGTTTCCGTGAGTACTCTATTTATAATTTCTTTGAAGCCTCATATGCTAGGGGTGACCTCTCACATTCATCATATTTAAGTGTTACCTGATAACATAAACTACTACCCTTCATTTTTTCAGAGGCATAGCACAAACCATTTGATCTTGAGTCAAGAAAAGGATGATCTATTTGTTCTGGGTCCCCTATAAGAATAAGCTTAGTTCCATCACCCACTCTAGTTATTATTGCTTTAACTTGTTTTGGAGACAAATTTTGTGCCTCATCTATGATTACCCAATTTTTCACTATGGATCTCCCTCTAAGGTAAGCCACTGCTTCAGTAGTTATAATCCTCCTATCAAACAAATCTTTTATCTTATCTAATAAATCTTTCTCATTTTTGTAACGCTGCTTTTCATCAGAATCCACAAGTATTTCTAAATTATCAAAAATAGGTCTCATAAAGGGAGCTATTTTTTCTTGCTCCGTTCCAGGCAAGAACCCTATATCCTCATCCATTGTAACATTTGGTCTACAAACTAAAATTCTTCTGTAATGCTCACTATTATCATTTAGTATTTTTTGGAGCCCTACAGCTAATGCAAATAATGTTTTAGCTGTTCCTGCTGGTCCTTTTACAATTACAAGTGGTGCTTTTACTGCGTCCATACTTAACGCTTCTAACATAAACCTCTGTCCTACATTCCTTGGTACAACTCCTAAGGGTTTGCTGTCCTTATTATAAAGTGGTACTACGTTTTTACCATCATATCTACCAAGTGCAGTTTGTTTAGGATTTTCTAATGAATGAATTAATAAAAATTGATTTATAAATAAAATTGGTTTAGTGTATTCCCCTGTATTATCATCATAATTAAGTAAATCCTCAATTTCTAAAATTCTTTTACTGAAAAACTCTTGAAGTTTCTCTGGAGATACAAATACATCTATTCTTCCTGTATACTGATCATCAAATTCCGGTACAAATTTTTCGTAAAAATCTTCTACTTTTATGTCTACGGCATCTGCTTTTATTCTTAGAAATATATCTTTAGTTATTAACCATACATCTTCTCCTTGTTCTTTAAGACCTTTACATACCTGTATTATTCTATTGTCTGCTTTTTCTTTATTCCAAGAAGGAGGAATTTGGGTATCGTAATGGTTCATTTCTACTCTAAGTCTTCCACCATTTTCAAGCTCAATACCCTCATTTAACTTCCCTTGCTTTCTAAGTTTGTCAATAAGTCTAGCCGCATACCTGGCATTAGCCCCTAAATCGCTCTTATCTTTTTTAAAACTATCTAATTCCTCTAACACCACTTCAGGTATTATTACATCATTATCTCCAAAAGACAAAATAGCGCTTGGTGAATACAAAATAACGTTGGTATCTAATACATAGGTTTTTTTCAATATATAAGCTCCCCCTTTCTATATTACTAATATATGTTACTAAATCAATAAATGAATTAAAAATAGAATATAATTTTAAATACATTTATAGAAATCTAATTATTTCTTTTGACAAGTAATAGTTTTTATTATATAATAAGTTTTACAGTAAATTAAATTATAGGATGGTGTGTATGAATAACATAACAACAATTTTCAAAGAAAAAAAATTAAAACTTACACCTCAGCGCATAGCTGTCTATAAATATCTGCAATCAACAAAAGAACACCCTTCCGCAGAAGTAATCTACAAAGCTCTACAACCAACATACCCTACTATGAGTTTGGCTACAATTTATAAGGCACTAAAAACACTTGTAGAAGTAGAACTCATAATAGAACTTAATGTAGGGGAAGGTAGCTTTAGGTATGATGGTAATATGCAATCACATCCTCATATACAGTGCATACATTGTGGCAAAGTTGAAGATGTAGAAGGTATAACTTTCCCAAATGTAAATGAAGATGTAAAAGAGCATACAAGCTATGAAGTTTTAACAACCAAAATATATTTTTATGGTTTATGTGAAAATTGCAAACAATAATTTATTAATCAAAAAAAGAAGTATTTTTAAATACTTCTTTTTTGTTTATATATCTATTTATAACATTCTTTTAATATTTCATCCCATTCTTTAGAACTAAACTCACCATTTAAAATCCTTCTAGTAGTTAAAATCACACTATTTTTAATTTTATCAGGTAAATTATATAATATAAGAATACTATTATCATTAGCTTTGTACATATGTTGAACCATTATTTTCCCAATACCTGTTGTTTTATTATTGGAGAGTTTATTTCCACTTATAATTCCACTCTGAACAAGTCTACCTTGAACCTCATCACTATATATATATTCAATAAAATCGTTTGCGCTATCCATATTTTTAGCATTTACAGGAATACCCACTAAGGAATTAATTATAATAGGTACATTGGACCCATAATTTGAATTATTATCATACTCCTCTACTATGCCGATGTTACTTCCAGTAAATTTAGAATTATAATAAGATATACCTATTAATAATGGAGAATCTCCATTAACAAAATTATTAATACTTTGTTCATTCCCGAGTTCAAACGAATTTGCGTTAATTCCATTATTTTTTACTAAGGTGTTAAATTCATTAAATATTTTTTGCATATCTTTCATTTTTTTATAACATTCCTCACCACCATCATAATATTCTTCAAGATCATGGATATTTATTGTCTTACTAGCTATTAATGAAAATAGAAATCCATTAACACTCATGTCATCATTTAGCATTACTGGAGTTTTTATTCCTTTGCCATTAATTTGCTTTAAGACCTTTAGCCACTGTTCTAAATTATTAGGATTTAATATCTTTAATTTTTCTAAATAATCTTTATTATATAGTAATTCAATACTATATGGTACAACTCCTATACCATAATATTTATCACCCACTCTACCATAAGAACTCATTATGTCATAATACCTTTCACTTATAGCTTCTTTTTTATAAGTACTCTCTAAATCACTTAAAACTCCCTTTTCACTAAGTTCAATAATAGTATTCCTATTAGTAAAAATCAAATCAATTTCGGTACCTATATTAATAGTCTCTAGGATATTACTTTTACCACCTAATACGTCATTTAATTTTATTTCAACATCCGCGTTATTTTTTTTGAAATCATCAATTAAAAACTTAATTACTTTGGAAGAATATTCATCAGTTGTGTCCATAAATACATTTATTTTTTTTGATTTTCACTTTTTTCTTTTTTATCGGATTTACAAGCTGAAAGACTAAACAACATAAATAAAACTAAAAGTACATTACATAATTTTGGGATAGCTTTAAATTTTTTTTTCATAAGTCACCTCATTATATTAGGATATATGAATTATTTTATTTTTTTTCTAGATAAATTAATTAAATGTAGAATTGTTACATATAATCTAAAGGGAGGTGGAATATATGAAATTACAGGTAGTATTTTTCAAGAAGAAGTTTATTTATTATGCCTTGGTAATTATTGCATTTGCCATAGCGTTAAATTCCTTTTTATTTTTCACAAATAACTCAATAAACACATTTAATATTATTGATGAAACTAAAATGTTGCAGTCTGATTTAACTGGGGATGGAACTAAGGATATTCTCTACATAAAAACAGATACAGATAAATATTATATTCAAATAAACTCAGGGGATAAAAGCTATTATCTGGATCCTTCTAAGAAAATTAAAACTGTAGGAAATTATTATACGCAATGGCCAATGAGGCTTACTTTAATGGACATATCTAGAAACAAAGTGCCTGAAATATTCACTCAAGCCTCTATAGAAGAATCTTCTCGAAATAATAAACCTATTCAACATGTATTTTTTTGGAATGGTGAAAAATTTGATGATATTTTTTGTAGTAATAACAATATTCTTGGTTTTGTAGACAGTAAGAATAATAAAACTCCTAAAGTTTTATCCGGAAACATTAAAGAAGGCAAAATAAATTTTATGAGTTATATTTTAATTAAAAATAGTTTAAAACCCTTTGACTATAACTATATTTATAATTATATGGGAAAAGACACCGTACTTGGTTTCATAAATCTTATGACTAGCTTTCCTATGGAAAAATTAAACATATCAAAGAATATTTTCGCACCCGGCTTAAGCGGTAATGACATTTCATTATTAAACGATTTATCAAGTAGAAAAGTATATTTCAACTTCCAAGATGCAGTTTTCAAAGACTCTAATTGGGATAAAAACGGTAATGCTAATGAAATTCTATGGACATTAAATTTCAGAGGAAATAATACCGTTGGTGTAACCGAAACAAAAAATTATACTCTAGAATTAATTCTTAACCTTATACCTAATAGTATCGATGTTTCTACCTTTAAGATTACCTCTATAAATATTAAATAATCTTCCCCTTTAGCGTATTTGAAAGTTGTCATCTTTTATACAATTACAAAAGGGACCGTATTATCGGTCCCAAGGGGGATGGGGGGGTTCCGCATAAAATAATTTATTTTATGCTAATGGAGATATTAACTCCGATTACATTAATAATATTAACCTTTTCGCAAAATTTTATTCACTATAAAATATAATTTAATTTTTTTTCTATAAATTATCATTTAGAAACTTAAATCAATATAAAATTGGAGGAAATTAATATGTTTAGTAATAAAGAAAAAGACATGGATAGAATTGAAACTTTAATTGGTGGTGGATGCTGTATTATTGGATCTATAACTGGAAATGGGCTGCTAAAAATAGATGGTTCTATTGACGGGGACTTATTCTCTGAGGATGATATAGTACTAGGTGAATCTGGACAAGTAAAAGGCAATACTATATGTAACAATGCATTTATACATGGAATAGTCCATGGAAATGTAACCTGTAAAAACACGTTAACCATAGAAAATTGTGGTAATATAAAAGGAGATATCTCAGTTAAAAAATTAATAATTTCTGAAGGTGGAATTCTTGATGGGAAATGTACCATGATAAGTTATGTTGATCCGAGTTATGGAGACGATAATTAATAGTTCACTAATAAAAAAAGCAACACATAAATTACGATTTATGTGTTGCTTTTAAAAACATAATTTCATCACAATACACCTCAATAAAAATGCACAATTAGTGAAACTTTAATATCTTTAATTAGAATTTTCTTCAACAATCCTATTGAGCATTTCAAGTTTACTATCATCTACTAGATGAGCTAATATATAGATTAACTGCCCCATATCCTCATCCTCTAAGTTTTTCAAAATACTATGTGTTCTTTCTTTAGGATTCGTATGTTTAAATTCAACATCATTACTTTCAAATGAGTTATCGTTTGATATGGAATTTATCATGTCATTAAGATTTGAACTATTTAAATCTAAACCAGATAGCATATTTGAAATTTGGCTTAAATCTATCTCTCCCATACCTGAAAATATATTTGATAAGGGATTATCTTGCTGATCTTCATTTGAGTTTGATAAATCATTATCTTCATTAATGTTTTCATTATTAACCATTGGGATATTTTTAGCGACTTTCTTTTTAACCTGTTTTGGAGCATTTTGTTGTGAATTTGAATTATTCATGGAGTTAGCTACCTGGTTGTTGCCTCCACCACCTAAGTTACCCAATAAACTCCCTAATATATTATTGTCTTGCCCTCCTAAGCTGCCCAGTAAATTCCCCAAAATATTATTGTCTTGCCCTCCTATACCAGAAAGTAACCCTTCAAGCATATTGTTGCCACCACCATTATTTCCAGAAAGTAATCCAGTTAGTAATCCCATAAGTGGACTTCCAGAATTTCCATTAAGCAATTGTGCTAATGGATTATTGTCAGAATTGTTATTATTACTGTTATTATTTTGAACACCATTGTTATTTTGGTTATTATTTGGGTTGTTATTTTGATTATTTCCATTATTATCATTATTTCCATTGCTCATATTATTTCTATGACTCTTATGGTGTTTTGACACATTACCACCTCATTTATAAAATGGGAGAGCAGAAGCTCTCCCTAATTTTAAGCTAACAACAACCTCTTCGATTTGACATATAAAACCGCCATTTCATGGCCATGTTTTAATGTTATATAAATTTTTCTATTGTAATTAATTATTTATTCATCCAATGTTTAATTAAGACAATCTTAGAATCCGCCACCAAAGCCGTTACCATTACAACAGATTATAATTATTAAAATTATTATCCAAATGCTTCCAACTCCTGCTCCACTTCCACCGTATCCACTATTTCCACAACAACAATCTGACTTACTTTCACAACAACATGATTTTGACATTTAAAATCCTCCTTTCTTGGTCCTTTTTTAATTAATTATTTAACTAACAGTCTTCGTCAGAATCTACGTTTATAATATTGTTTGTACATCCTCTGTTTTTATTTCCGCCACAGAAACATAATAGTAATATAATTATTATCCATATTCCGCCGCCGTCAGCTCCAAGTCCGCCACCAAGACCACCTAATCCTAATCCGCCGTATCCATTACCAGTTGATCCGCCGACTTTACATAGTTTTTTTACATGTTTTGGGTCGCATCCGCATACAGTACCACCTTCATTTTGTCCTGCGAGTCCGGCTCCTCCTACGAGAAATAATAAAACGATAATCCAAAGTATACCTCCACCGCCGAAGCCGCCGTTACCTCTGTTATTATTTTTACCACCTTTGTTGCCTTGAGCACTTGCTAATCCACTTAATAATCCATTCATATCCACTATACTTCCCTCCTTATAAAATATTTCAATAAAATGTTAATTAGTAATTTAATTTTCCTCAGTTTACCTTTTTATTTAAAAATATTCTTCTTTTGTATTCTAATATATACTATTCTGATGGAAATAAATTGATACAGATTTTTCAACTAAATACCTTAAGGAAAAAAATTCTTATTTTCACATCTATTAGTGGACGAAAAAAAATAGACCACATTACTTTCAGCGCTAAATACTAGTTTTAACACTGTAATGTAGGTCTATTTTAAATTTTTATTTATTCTTCGATTTGATCATTTCCAAACATATTGTCTAAAAGTTCTTTTACACCAGTTTTTTTAAGTGATGAAATATTAATAATTTCTTCACTTGGCTCTAGTTGTAACGTTTCTCTTATTAGCTTATTACCCTTCATTAACTCTGTTCTGTTTAACTTGTCTTTTTTTGTAGCAACTACTACAACTTCATATCCAAAATGTTTAATCCATCCGTACATTAAGAGATCATCCTTAGATGGTTTACGTCTGCAATCCACAAGTAGTGCTACCTTTTGAAGTTGTGGTCTTTGAATTAAATAGTCCTCCATCATCTTTCCCCATTTAGCTTGTTCAGTTTTAGATACTTTGGCATATCCATAACCTGGTAAATCAACAAAATAAAAGCTATTGTTTATTAAAAAGAAGTTTAGAAGTCTAGTTTTTCCAGGTGTACCACTAACTTTAACCAATTTACGTCTATTGGTTAAAGTATTTATTAGTGATGACTTACCCACATTAGACCTACCAATAAAAGCATACTCTACTCTATTATCTGTTGGATACTGAGCTGGTTTTACTGCTGATATTATGAATTCAGATTGTTTAATTTCCATTATTTATCTCCCCAATTAATGCATTTTCAAGTACATCTTCTACTTTATTTGCAATTATAAATTTTAGTTTATCCTTAATACTGTCTGGTATCTTTTGTATATCTTTTTCATTATCCTTTGGAATTATAATTGTATCAATACCAGCTCTATATGCAGCTAATGATTTTTCCTTAAGCCCTCCAATAGGTAGAACTCTTCCTGTAAGGGTAATCTCCCCTGTCATTGCCACGTTATGTCTTACCTTTTGCTTGGTTAAGGCAGATACCATTGCAGTTATCATAGTTACACCTGCTGAAGGGCCATCTTTAGGCACTGCTCCTTCTGGTACATGAATATGAATATCAACATTCTTATAAAAATCTTTATCAATATTATATTTAAGCGCATTAGCTCTAACATAACTGTATCCGGCTTTAGCAGATTCCTTCATAACATCTCCTAATTGGCCTGTAAGTTGAAGTTTTCCAGTTCCCTCCATAACACTTACTTCCACAAGCAAGGTAACCCCACCGTATTCTGTCCACGCTAGTCCATTTACAACGCCTACTGCATCTTCCTTGTCAGCCTTATCATAAGTATATAAAACAGCTCCTAAATATCTTTTAACACTTTTGATTTCAACATTAACATTTTCTATATCTTTTTCTACCATTTCAGTTATTGCCTTTCTAATAACAGAAGCAATTTGTCTTTCGAGATTTCTGACCCCTGATTCTCTAGTATAATTTTCTATAATACAGGTTATCGAAGAATTCGAAAAATTTATTTTGCCCTCTTCCATATTATGTTCTTTTAACATCTTTGGAATAAGGTGTTGTTTTGCAATGTGAAATTTTTCTTCTGAAGTATACCCCGATACCTCAATAACTTCCATTCTATCTAATAATGGTCTTGGAATAGTATCTAATTTATTTGCAGTGGTTATAAATAACACCTCTGATAAATCAAAATCTAATTCTAGATAATGATCTCTAAACGTTGCATTTTGCTCACTATCTAAAACTTCTAGAAGCGCATCTGCAGGATCACCCTTAGCGTCCCCGCTCATTTTATCAATTTCATCCAGTAGAAACAATGGGTTTTTAGATCCAGCTTGTTTCATAGCATATATAATCCTACCTGGAATTGCACCTACATAAGTTTTTCTATGGCCTCTTATTTCAGCTTCATCTTTTACTCCACCCAGTGACATTCTTACAAAATTTCTATTTAATGCATTTGCAACAGATTTTGCTATAGATGTTTTTCCAACTCCTGGTGGTCCCACCAAACAAAGTATTGGTCCCTTAAGTGTTTTGCTTATTTTTTTAACTGCTAAATATTCTATTATTCTTTCCTTAACATCCATAAGGCCGTAATGTTCTGCTCCAAAAACTTCTCTAGCTTTATTAATATCTATATTGTCTTTAGTGGCTTTATTCCAAGGTAAAGCTAAAACCCAATCTAAATAAGCTTTTATTACCCCACTCTCAGCAGAATAATTTCCTGAACCTTTTAATCTATTTAGTTCATAAACCGCCTTTTCTTTTGCCTCTTTGGGAAGCTTTGCTTTTTTTATTTTAATTTCATATTGATCCATTTCTCGCTTATTCTCGTCATCTTCTCCTAATTCTTCTTGTATAGCCTTCATTTGTTCTCTTAGATAATATTCCTTTTGAATTTTATCAATTCTAGTTTTAACCTTTGTTCCAATTTTTTTTTCTATTTTTAATACTTCAACTTCATTTTTCAATATAACTAGCAGTTTTTCTAATCTTTTAACAACCACTAAGGTTTCAAGTAATTGTTGTTTTGTCGATGGCTTTAGTATTAAATATGAACTTACAATATCACAATATCTTCCCGGCTCTTCTGTTTCTTCTAAACTAAATAGTGCATCCGGAAAATTATTAGCTGACAGGTTTATATATTCTTCAAATAATTTATCAATAGTCCTAAGTAATGCCTTGCATTTTTTATCCTCCGTGTAAACTTCATCTTCTAAAATTTCTACCTCTGCAAGTACAAAGGGATTCATATCTTTGTATTCTAAAATCTTTCCTCGTTTTATTCCTTCAACTAGAACCCTAATTGTATCTCCTGGTAACTTTAATATTTGTTTTATATTACAAACAGTACCAATACTATATATATCCTTTTCTTCTGGTTCTTCAACTTTTGCCTTCTTTTGTGAAACCAGAAAAACTTCTTGATTATTAAGCATAGCCTCTTCTAATGCAAGTGTAGATTTTTCTCTACCAACATCGAAGTGCAATACCATATATGGAAATATACTCATACCTCTTAGTGGAATTAGCGGAAGAAGCTTTATGTTTTTATCCATTTTTCTCCCTCTTTTCTATATTAAATTAGTAGTCTTTTACTACATTTTTATAGTTTAACTACTATAGTATACCTATAATACAATAATTTTTCAATACTTGTGCACACAAATCCACAATTTTCTATGATCCGTTTATGATAATGTCTTAGTATACCGTTTTTGATTATGTCCCAAACATACAAAAATATAGTGTAGAATATACCTCATAAGATTGTACAAATGGGGTGTTGATAATCAGAAAGGTAGATTTAAATATGAAAG
>NZ_JAENWM010000105.1 GCF_016650035.1 Clostridium sp. | reverse complement strand
TTTGTAACCCCTCACACGGGGTCAGGCAGGTACTTCCCCTGCCGATTCAAATGACGAGTTCTACTTGCTTTTTTTCTTTCACTAGTAGTCCGATTTTATTATATATTTCTATATAGATTGTTCGGAAACAAGGCGCACACTGCCCATTATAGACATAACCTGTCCAGTTTTTCTGATTTCTTTAGTAATTCTTACAGTTGGTTATGACGGGCTTTTAGAAAATTATTCATTAATAATCCGCTTCAGGAACATAAATTTGTGTGACGACAGTATCTTCGGCTTGACCATTTTCATCTAAAATTTCTGTACTTAACATATAATAGGTATCTTCTTTACCAGGGAGAAATGTTGAGAAATACTCTTTGTAAGAAGCAGATGTAATGGTGTCAATATATACTTTTTCTTCTTCTATTACCTCCAGTAACTTGTATTCCTTATCACGTTCTGTTAGTTGAAATCGAACATCTCTACCCAATTTGGCTCCATGTGCCGACATTGCCATCAACGATATAGACACCTCCGTGTTGGGGTCTATAACCCCCGCTGAAATACCAAAACTGATATTCCCATTTCCTTCGCTGAACCATTTTCCAGTAAAGTCAGCGTATTCTGTTCTCTGGCTGGCATCAAAAACTATTCCACCAATATTGAAAGAATTGGAATTTTCTTCTCTATCATTCCTTTGTAATTTTATATTGTAAATATTTAAAGAAGAAATAATTATAATTAATAAAAAAATTATGGTTGAGAGAATATATATTATATGTTTTTTTCTTTCCATAGCCAATAACCTTTCCCTTCATAATAAATTTTATATAATGCTATTCTACTGAATTAAACTTCCTCGTTAGTTGAATAAGAAACATACATTATATCGTGAACTTAGATAACCTAAGTGTATAATAGGTTTCGGTATTTTCTCTTAGATTTCCTTTAATAATCAAGTTATTTATCTGAGATTCTATTGGTTCATAATAAATTACAAGTGTAATACAACATAATTATTTATTTCTGATTTTCTAAATCACTTTTAAGTTTTATCAACTGTTCTTTTTGATTATCATTTTTGTCTGGATATTTCGCCAATACCTTATTTATTATATCTATCTTTATCATAGGCACATACAGGTAATCCGTTTTAATTAGAGTTACATATTGAGTGAATGGTTTATCTAAATTAATATTATCGTTAATATCCTTTATGAATAAAAAATAATTCATCGTAAATTTAGGGTTATCTGAATCTTTTTTAGCTAACTGTGCTGATTTTTCTGCCATGGATACCGCTTTATCTAAGTCTGTCGATATTAATAATTTCGAATATTCAAAATAAGAAGAGGAATTAGCCCCCTCAATAGATACACTTTTTTCTCGAGATTTTAACGCACCATCAAAATCTCCTAATTCTATATAACACATACTTAATCTCACCCAAGTAAGATTATTGTCGGGATATTTTTTTGTAGCTTCTAAAAATATCTCTTTAGCTTTAAGAAACTTCTTTTGTTGATAATATGTTAACCCTGATTTTAATAAAGCATTAACGCTATCAATTGATTCTAACTGATTCTCCAAAAGCTTCTGAAAATCATCTATGTTTAATCCAACCACTTTCTCAAAAGCATTGTAAAATGTCATAGATTTAGTGTTTATAAGAATTTGCTGTATAGAATTTTGTCCTTTAAGCTCTATTAATTTTTTCACTGCAATATAACTTTGCATATAAGATTCATTGTATTTCCACATTTGTGTGTTTTTATCTAATTTTCTAAAGTCTTTTATTTGTTGTATCTTAGGGTTTTTAAATACTTCAGGCAACAAAGATGAACTTGTATATTCCGCAACCCCTTCTTGAAACCATGAAGGTATTTTAAATTCCTGTATATCTTTATCTTTACAAAATGAACTCATTTTATAGTGAGTATATTCATGTACCAAAACGTATGAATTGATATTATCATTTGGAACATATAAAGAGTCAAAAATAGTTACTGCTCTGCTTTCTTCAGGATTAACGTTAAACGCTTTACCAAATGATTCAGATGTTGTGAAGATAATTATATTAAAAGGATACATGGTTGTTTGTCCCAATAATGGCGCTATTTTTACTTCCCCTTCTTTTATATACTCTTTTATAGTATTTATATATGTTTCATCGCCTTTATTTAAATAATAATATGTAATATTATCAAACTTCTTCGTCTCCATATTTTTAGTGATGGTCTTGAACTTTATATTTTTTATTATATGTGCAGTTTTATCTTTTAAAGAAGGGGTTTCGCCAATAATAACCACAATTAATATAATGAAAATTAGAATATACAATAGAGTATTAGGTATTTTTATTAACTTCATTTATTTCTCCTTTTATACGTAGTATTTAACAATTGTTCATCTATCGTAGTTTTAAGATAGGTGAACAATAGTAAATGAAGTTCAGCAGTAGATTTATATTAATAATATTTAATTTACCATAAATAATTAATAGTTTTAGGTGTTAATAATATAAGAATTACACCTATAATTACTATTAATATAATTTTAATTAAGTCTTTTTTTATACTTTTTGTATGTTTGTCCATTATTAAACCTATTCCTATCCCAACAAGCATACCAAATCCTGCTCCCATAGCTATGTTCTTAAATATTAATCCCAATCCAGCCCCAAATAGTAATCCAAATCCTATTCCAAAACTAAGATAATAATTTTTATTGTTTTTGTTTGTGTTATTATCATTGTCGGACATATTTAATCAACTCCTTCTGATATTAACTTTTGTTGTTGCATCTTTTTTTACAAGGACGCCATATACCCATTTTCCTATAACTTTCATTTTTCGAACTTCTAATTATAGACATTAGGCGCACTTAAAATCCATAATTTACAATAAGTGCACCATTTACATAATTCAAGAAACATTCATATTTATCCTTTAAAACATGTAGAAAAAAGTAAAAAACTCCGATATATTCTCAGAGTTACATTAACTATTCTTTAATATTAGAAATTTATTTAATTATATTTCTTGCAAAAATAAAAGAAGTGCTATCCTGCACCTTTTAATTATCATTTATCCTATAAATTGCATTATACAAGTGCCCTTCTTCACTATAAACTATCTGCCTTCATACTCTTTAACTCTACGATAAAATGTAGCTTTAGTCATGTTCAGCATCTTCGTAGCCTCAACACCTTTAACTTTTCCATCTTTCCATTGTTTATATATACCCTTAAAATTATCACTATTAACTTCTAATTTAGGCCTACCAAACTTTATGCCTTTATTTTTTGCACTTGCAATCCCTTCCTTTTGACGTTGCTTAATATTTTCTCTTTCTTGATGGGCCACAAATGATAGTACCTGTAATACTAAATCACTAATAAATGTACCTAAAATATCTTTATGTTTAGTAGTATCTAATAGCTCCATATCTAATACTTTAATATCAGCACCTATAGTTTTAGTAATATCATTCCATTGTTTCATTATATCCTCATAACTACGACCAAATCTATCAAGTGATTTAATTATAAGTAAGTCTCCTTTTTCTAATCCTTTTTTCATATATTGATAACCAATCCTATCAAAATCTTTACCGCTCTCTTTATCAGTATATATATATTTATCTTCTATTCCTGATTTCTTGATTTCAACTAATTGCCTATCTAAATTTTGGTCTTTTGAACTTACTCTTAAATATGCTACAGTTTTCATAGTACCAATCCTCCCTTTAGTATCCTTTTAATACTTTTGATACTTTAATCATATAATTTACGTTTCATATAGTCAATATACTTTAGAAACGTTCCAAAGATATAATTCTAACTTATTGATACTATTCAAACCATTGGTACATGGTAAGGACAATACTGTTCCATTAGGTATATATTATGATACGTGGTTATAATAGATCTTTCCACTATAGACATAGTTACAGTCCTTTATCTTATTTTTACATACATGTAAAAATAAGCACCTCAGAGGTACTTACGAAGGATGCACGACTAAGTTTGCTAATTCTATTTGAATCCTCAATTCTTAACCTCTCATCACATTATATAATATACTCCAAACAACATGAAATACATTTATAAGTCCATAAAATATTAAGCGTCCATTAATGATTATATTTGACTTATATAGTTGTTTTTCCGTGGCACCTTTCATTCTTTGGTATTCCAAACACAATAATACAAATGGGATTACTACTTTAATTATTACACTTATTAATTGCCTATTGTTAACAAGTGTTGCCATGACATCATTTACTTCTAAGAACAATCCCGAATTGACTAGGAACAGTGTAAATATAATATCTGTTACATTTAATATGTATATTGCAAATAATTTCTTCCGTATTTAACCCAGATCTCCTGTTTTTATAACAGAAATAATAAAAGACATGTCCATCAGATCCATTTAGCTGAATTGTCTTATCCCCTACTATATTATTTTCTTATTTTTGATTCATAATACTTCCTAAATTATTTAATAATTTCTCTGCTTGCTTTTCAATTTTCGACTTATCATTTTCACTCAAATCAGAGTTTGCATATTGCTTTGATAGTTCTTTGAGTTGGTTGCCTATATCCTTTATATTGCCTAATCCTACTTCTTTTTCTTGTAAGTAGAAGCTATTTTTTCAACGTTCATTTTAATTCCTAACAGGAATACTTTTAATTTTTAACTTTTTTTATTATAATATACCTATAACGTAAAAAAAATGGAGGAATTCAAATGAAGAAACGTAAAGATAAAAAGAAGAAATCTCCAGCAGATAAGGAATTCGATTTTGGTATGTGCGAATTCAAGTGCATTAATTGTAACCATCAATTTGAAGTTCCCTGGAAAGAAATATTTGAACTCCAAGAAATGACCCATGGCTTTGTGAGTTATGATTATATGAATAATGACTATATTACTTGCCCTAAGTGTTATGAAAATGCTAATGAAGAATATTGTGATAATTGGTCACAGCATTTTGATAGTGAAGAGAAGCCTGAAGATAATAAAAATACTATTTCATCTGAAAAGTTTTATAATGACCGTGTTTTAGAAATCGACGATGATAGTATACCTTTTTAAATATTAAACAATGTATAATATTTATAGTATATTCAAATGTACACCTATTGGAAGGGAGAAATATATATGGATAAATTCGTATTATATGTAATCGGTTGTTTTTTTGTAATTGGAGGAATTGATTATATACTAGGAAGTCCTTTGAAACTTGGCGGAAAATTTGAGGAAGGAATAAAGACCATGGGAGTTTTGGGTCTTGGCATGATAGGAATATATTCTTTAGCTCCTATACTTTCAAATTTTTTATCTACTGCCATTGTTCCTATTTGTAGAGTATTTCATTTAGACCCTTCTATATTTCCTGCATCTTTTTTAGCTCTAGATATGGGAGGGTATCAAATGGCTACTAAGATAGCCTTAACTAAGGAAATGGGATTATTCTCAGGAATTATTATAGCCTCCACTTTAGGTGCAACTATTAGTTTTTCAATACCAGTTGCTTTAGGAATGCTTTCAAAAGAAGATGAAAAGTATTTTTCTAAAGGGGTTATGGTTGGCATTATAGCTATTCCTATAGGCTGCCTTGCAGCGGGCTTTTGGCAAAAAATAAAATTTAGTATATTACTATGGAATCTTGTACCCATATTTGTTTTTGCTATTGTTTTAGTAATAGGACTATTAAAAGTTCCTAATGTTTTAATGAAGGGTTTTAGTGTATTCGGAAAGTTAATAATGGGTTTAAGTGTTATTGGATTACTCCTACAAGGTATAGATGCCATATTTGGAGTTAAGCTTGTTTTAGGACTAGCACCCCTCTCTGAATCTACAGTTGTAGTCGGAAAAATTGCCTTTGTTCTAGGTGGAGCCTACCCTATGCTTGCACTTATAAATCGTATTTTTGTAAGCCATTTCAAAAAAATAGGTGAGAAATTTGGAATTAACTCAGTGTCAGTAGCCGGTCTTTTAGGAAATTTAGCTAGTAACCTGTTAATATTTGGAACGTATAAAGAAATGAATCCTAAAGGCAAGGTAATTTGTACTGCCTTTGGAGTAAGTGGTGCTTTTGTATTTGGTGGTCAATTTGGATTTGTATCAGGAATAGCTCCTGAAATGCTAGGAGCATTTATTATATCTAAACTTACAGCTGGAATAATCAGTATTGTACTAGCGGCATGGTTGTATGAACGTGAAGCGAAGGAATCTGAAACTCCCACACATAAATGAATGGGGTTCTTGAATAGTAATTGGAATCTATTTACTTGTTTCTAAGTTTTCCCCTCATCAACTATTGATAAAAACCGCTTTTGGTAAAAATCTAATGCTTTTGATTGTTTTACTCTTACTTGTGTGCTTACAGTTTCATAATTGTCAAATAATAATTCAACAATTCGTTTATCCAATAATTTTTCTTCTGTTTTTCTTTTAAAAATCTTATAAATTTCATCTTTATCCATTCCTTTTCTATAAGGTCTATCTTCACGTATAGCAGTAAATATATCTGCAACCGTCATGATTCTAGACCCGGTGCCGATTTCCTTATTAGTAAGATGAAATGGATAACCGCTTCCATCTAATTTTTCATGATGATAGGCAGCCCACTCAGCTATCCGCTCTAATCCTCCAATTGAATCTAACGTACGAAACGTGTGATATGTATGACATCTCATAATTGCAAACTCATCGGGAGTTAATTTGCCAGGCTTATCAAGAATACTGTTTGGTATTACCAATTTACCCATATCGTGAAAATTTCCTGCTATCATCATAGATTTTACATCTAACTCTGCCAGACCAAATAATTCAGATAATTTCACAGCACATTCTGATACGCCCGATGTATGGGTAGCAGTAAATCTCGACTTAAAATCTATTAGGTCTCTATACAAGTTCGATATTAATGATATATCTTTAAGCCCTATTTTCATGTTTTTAAATTGTCCACTGTTCAATAACAATGAATATAATCGTGGAGAAGTTAGATCTAACCAAAATTCTTCTCTTTTAGCTAAATCAACAAAATAATCTACTATGTTTTTATTAATAACTGTATCTGATAATTTTTTTATTGTTTCTACTATATCCTTGCTTTGATGTAAAATATATTTTTTTCTATTTATTAATCTCTCCACATAATCAGCCAGCAAGACAATTTGAGACGAAAAGACTATTGGATTTTCTAAGCCTTCTTCCCACTCATTCCAATTTTTATGATGATTTCTTACTATCTTTGAAATCTTTCTTAACCATGGTATTTGATTTAATAATAACTCCCCCCTGATTGTATGAATACTTCCGTTTTCTTCTTTAAAACTATGAATAGATATTTTTTCTTCCACTGTTATTGCACCAATATCATGTAATAATGCTGCAGTAAAAATGTTTTCAGTAATTTCTGGTTCTAAATCTGCAAACTTTGCTAACTCAAGTGCAATAAATGCTGTTCTGTGTTGATGTTGCGCAACCAAAGGGTTTGCTAAATCCGCTACCTCTGATAAAGATAACAGCAAATTGTCCAAGCTTACCAACAATTGTTTTCTCATAAATTCATCTCCCTTTAATAATATGGTATAAATAATATATAAACAACATCGTTATATTAAATTTCTTTATTTGTTATAATTTAGATAAAAAATCAATTTGTTCAATGTTTTCACTAACTACTTTTTCAGAAATCATAATAGTATTTTTTGATATCTCTTCATCTATATTTCTAGAACCAACCATGCCTATTGAAGTATTATTTAATAGTTCTAGATTACCAGCATAAAATATTACAGTTGGTGCACTTTCTTTTAACTTGCGTTTTATAAGCTTTGGATATAACTTGTCCCCCCTACATAAAGTATATATACCTCTTTTATTTAAATCTTCTAGTTCAATTGCAAGAGAAGCACCTCTATTTAATAATTGATAAATTCTTTTAGCATCTTCTTCTTTTAATGATAAAATACTTTTAATTTGTACTTCATCTAAACCAAACAAAGCTCCTGGTTCTTTAATATCTGTTGATATTATACTTTTAACAAGTTTATTCCACTCACTAAGTTTTGATTTTAGTATCTTAGCACTTGCCTCTACTAAACCATCATTAAAATTTTCTTTTATATATTTACCTTCTATTACTACTTTTCCCCAACCAGCATCTCCATAAGAGCATAACACAATACCTGGCTCCATCATATGCTCAGGTGCAATTTTTATCTTATTATTAAGATTTATATTAATTCCAGTAGGCCACTGTTTTCTTGGTTCAATAACCATATGATTCCCCTTTAAAAACTTAGTAGCATCAATTACATGTTGTAAATTCACTTTATTTGTAAATTTACTTGGCTTACAATTCATACACCTACCGCATTTTTGGGCTGATGTGTCATCAAGCTCATTTGCTATGAATTCCATTAAACAATCATCAGTTTCAATATAATCATTCATACGTTCTAACTCATATCTTCTAATCTTTGAAATAGCATTTGAGTACTCTAAATTTGGTCGCCAATTATTTATGGTTGGGTAGTACTTTGAGGTTTCTTTGTATATTGCTCCATCTACTTCTAGGTACTTCAGAGACTTTTCTAATCTACCACTTTTCATGTTTACAAAAGATAATATTTGCTTTTGCCCGATTCCAGTATAAATTTTTATAGCATCTACTACCTTGATCATTTCATCTTCTGTGGGGAAAGCTGAGTTAATAAAATAACCTATCTGTTTTTATAATAGCATATAAAACAAGTATTTTCGATATTTCTACATTACCTTCTGATATCCTATCTATTACAAATTCATCTAACTCGTTAAGTCTTGTAGTGATAATTGTCTAAAAAAAAATATCTTTGCATAAAAAAAACAGAAGTATAGGTATACTACACTTCTGTTTTACTGGTTGCTATTTAAAAAACCTCTTAATAGGTACTAATCCTAAAAGTACGGATGTTATTATCCCCTCAACTCCCGCACTTGAGCCGTTATATATGCATGAATATAATAAAACATTCATACCTTTTGGTGCATATTGTCCAAAAAATAATACTCCAGATAATATATTAAAAACCAATGCAATACCTGTTGCAAATAATCCTCCACATATGATTTTATATTTTTTATCATGTCCAAAGGTATCTGCTAAACCAAGCGCCATTGATGATAGTATAAAATCTAGTACAAATTGAACAGGATGTATTATAAAGGCACCATTTAAAATCTTACATAATCCAAATAAAATTCCTCCTGTAAGTCCTGCCGTTCTTCCACAAATAATTGAAAGTAGCATTATAGGTAGCATAGACATTAATGTTATACCGCCGCCTTGAGGATACTTTACAAGTGGCACCATATATAGGACATATGCCAGTGCACTCATCATAGCTGTTATAACCATTGTTTTTGTTGTGAATTTATGTTTCCCTACATCCATTATATACAGTATAAATATTATTATTGATACTAGTCCAGTTAAAATAATCATTGTAATTCTCCCTTTTTATTGTGCATTAATTATATGCATTATCCCAAAATTTCAACTCATACATGCATGATTTCATAAAAATAGCCAATAGTTTTTTCTTTTCTTCTTCATTTATATCCTTGCATAAATCATTTATATAATCTATCCAGTCATTAGTGAATTTTGTAAAACCATCAGAAGCATATTCTTCAATCCAGGGCTTGAAAAAATTTCCCTCTAGCTTATATTCGTAAGTCTTTTTAATATATTTACCCATGTAGCTATAACTCCAGGTACATGGCATAGTAACGAGTGCAATCTCTTTTAAATCTCCAGTAAGCGCTACTCCCTGCATATAGCTTGTATAACTTGAAGTTATTAAATCATATTCACATTTTTCCGTTTCCTTTGCAGTTAATCCAAAGCCTTCTAAATATTTTATATGAACAGCCGCCTCATCCTCCATAGTTCCTCTTATTGAATTATAATAAAATTTCATCTCCTCCATAGTTTTTGCCTTAACAAGCCCTATGCAAAATACCTTTGAGTATTCTTTTAAATATAGGTAATCCTGAATAAGATAGTTTTTAAACTTCTCCTTATCTAATGTACCTTCTCCTATCTCCTTTATAAATGGATGTTCTAAATAGGACTTCCAAAATTCCTCTACCTCTTCAAATATATAATCTGTAAATTTCATAATAATCCCCTTTCAATATTTTCTATGAATCATCTAAAATAAAATAACAAGAAAAGATGCCTAAACACAAAAATGCCTATATTCCCTTAGGGAATATAGGCGCGTAGTTTACACTTATAAATATTATTTATCAATACAATCCATATAATACTTTTAGTAAGCTTTCCTACGCTGGTATTATCCAGATCAGGTTAAAGGGTTAATAGTAAAAACTATTTCTCAGCACAAGTGCACCCCTAGCAAATATTCTATTTTCCTCTATTATAAACCTATGTCAAAGCTTGTCAACAATAATATCTCATCACTTGTATTTAAAATTTCTCTTAATATACCTTACTGGATTTCCTTTTGAATAACATCTATTAGTTTCTTACAAGGAATAACCTTTATATTCTTAAATTTAACCCCTGTTTTTAAACAATTCATCGGTATATATGCCTTTTTAAAACCCATTCTATCTACTTCTTTTAGTCTTTGCTCGAGTGATGGTACTTTTTTAAGTTCACCAGTAAGACCAAGCTCTCCTATAAAAACTGTATCCGTAGATATTCCATGGTTTAATGCGGATGATGCAATACTCATCACTACAGCAAGATTTACTGATGTTTCAGTTAACTTAAGACCACCTGTTGCTTTTATAATAACATTTTTATCATAAAGTCCTACCCCTCCTCTTTCCTCAAGAATTGAGATAAGAGTACCTAATTGTTCCTTCCTTGCAAAACACTCACTTAGTCTACTTGGATAAGGGGTAAACGATTTAGATACAAGACTTTCTACCTCTACAACAATTGGTCTCGTACCATCCTTTATAACGGCTAAGGCACTCCCCGGAACTAGTTCTTCCCTTTTGGTCATAAAAAACTCCGATGGGTCAGTTATTTCTTCCATCCCTATTTCTGTCATTCGGAATAACCCACTTTCAGACGTATCCCCATATCTATTCTTTTTGCTAATTAAATGCTTAAGTTCTTCTCCATCTTCTCCCTCTATGTATAGTACTGTATCCACTAAATGCTCTAGTATCCTAGGCCCTGCCATCTCATCAGCCTTTGTCATTTGCCCAACCAGAAATACAGCTCTTGGTCTATCTGGATTTTTTGCTTTATCCTTTAAAGCTGTAGCACATTCAATTACTTGAGTAGGAGATCCTGCTCTTGAGCCTGAATATTCTTCTAAAGTAAATGTTTGAATACTGTCTAGTATTATTAAATCTGCATCAACTGTTTCTATATGTTGTAATATTTCATCTAACTTAGTATCAGAAACTACCCAAAAATTATCAGCTAATTCTTTTACCGTACGATCGGCTCTATTTTTAATTTGACTATTGCTTTCCTCCCCAGATGCATATAAAATTTTGTATCCTTTTAAAGATAGAGAATTTGCGAGTTGCAATAAAAGAGTTGACTT
>NZ_JAENWM010000051.1 GCF_016650035.1 Clostridium sp. | reverse complement strand
AAACATGTCTCTAGGAGGGATTTTTCAAATTTTTACAGACTTGTCAAGCGTTTTATGCAGAAAAAATGGGGGAATCAACAAAAATTAATGATACTAGAAATGAGTAATCATAGGAGCTAATGAGTTTCCGTGAAAGCTCAGTAAGAATGTGGGGGATATGTATGATTAAAGTAGAGGAAAATAATAATCAAATTTCTTGGGACGAATTAGGAGATATTGAGTTGGGCAGACCTAACATTGGCCAGATGCTCCCTGTTTCAGTTTATAGGTCACTTCAATACTCAATGCGTCATGTTTTAGCTACAGAATTCGATGGTGAGTTTGCAGATAATATTCTTTTTAAGGCAGGAAAGCTTGTCGGGGAAAAGTTATGTAGAGAGCTTCTAGATGTAAGTTTGAATATCTCTGAATTTTTTTCTCAATTAAAAGAAGTTCTGCTTGACCAAAAAATTGGAATTCTACGAATTGAAAAGGTAGATCTTGAAAGCATGGAATTTTTGCTTACAGTGGCAGAAGATTTGGATTGCTCCGGTCTTCCATTTGTCGGAAGAGAAGTATGCAACTATGATGAGGGATTCATTACAGGTATTATGAGGGTATATACGGGAAAAGAATTCTCCGTAAAGGAAATTGATTGTTGGGGTACTGGCGACAGAGTTTGCAGGTTTCGAGTAAACCAACCTAAATGAATGGCTTAAATTTGAAAAGGAATAGGTGTTGTTTATGGATGATAGTGAAAATCGCATTATAGAACAGATGTCAACAAATTTGAAGCAATTGCTACAAGGGAATAAAACGAAAATTATCCGCCATGAAGATTACCCTAAGTCGTTAGAGATATTGGCCAAAAGTATAAATGAAGTAGTGTATTCATTTTCTGAAATTTGGGATTTCATATTACCCCTGTCACGAGGAGTGCTCAGTATTGAACCACCAAAAGCGAAAAATATTCTTGCCTCTCCTTTTAAGGAATTGCATTCTCAGCTCAGAACTTTAGTGTGGCAGGTTCAACAGATAGCTAAGGGCGATTACAAACAACATGTTGATTTCATGGGTGAGTTTTCCGACGCGTTCAATAGTATGGTTAATGCACTAGAGGAAAAGGATCACTTGATTAATGAAAATTTTTGTTTCCTCGAAAATGAAGCAAAAAAACTTAGAGAAAGTGAGTCACGTTACTCCAGCGCGGTGAGAAATTCTCCAGGTGGAATATATATTTTTGACCCACTTACTATGAATATTTTAGAATCAAACGAACAGCTTAATATTATGACTGGTTACTGCAAAGAAGAGATTCCAAGCTTAACAGTTTACGACTTTTATATGGATAAAGCCATTGCGCAGGAGGATCTCATAAATATCAAAGGAAAAAGTTTATATAGTATTACCAATGCGATATACTGCTTGAAAAATGGTGAACACATTAATGTTGATATTAATTCATGTTGGTCTACAAGTGGGCAATCAAGTGTAATAATTGTAAGTGTACAAGACGTCACTGCGCGTAATAAGGCACAAGAGGTTTCCGCAAAATATAAGGTGTTATTAGAGAATGCATGTGATATTATCCTGTTCGTTCGTCTTGATGGACAAATAATTGAGGCAAACAAGGCTGCTGAAGATGCTTATGGCTATAGCCGAGGTGAACTACTTTTATTAAATATCTATAACCTACATAACAGTGTGGACTTACTAATTGTTAAACGCCAATTGCAGGAGGCAAGTGTGAATGGTATTATATTTGAGTCTACACACATTAGAAAAGATGGGGGCTCTTTTCCTGTAGAAGTAAGTTGTAAGGGAAGTGTAGTTGGGAATGAAATAATCCTTGGAAATGTTATTCGAGATATCAGTGACCGAAAACGAATAGAGGATAACCTTCGTTACTATGCATCGCATGATGCCTTGACAAGTGCACCAAATAGATATGTTCTTGAAAAAACATATGAACAAATGATTGCTGAGATTAATCAAAAAAATAAAACAGCAGCATTACTCTTAATTGATGTAGATAATTTCAAATTCATAAATGATACGTTTGGGCATACTATGGGTGACATGGTACTTATAAATATGGTTTCTATAATAAAGGAAAACATTCGTAAAGAAGATCTTTTGGCAAGACTCGGTGGGGATGAATTTGCTGTTCTACTTAATAATGTTACTTTAGAAGAGGCAGGTCTTGTAGCTGAAACCTTAAGGTATAAGATTGAAAAATCAAAAATGCGTGATGATAATTACGAAATTTCATTTGGTTATACCATTAGTATAGGTGTTGCACCAATTAATAATGGATCAGTTGAGTTTCGAGAGGCGATTTCTCGTGCTGACTATGCCCTTTATAAATCAAAGGAACAAGGAAAAAATCGTGTATTCAGCACATCAAACGAGATATTAGGCAAAGATAAACTTGGCGAAACCAACGACATAATGCTTTTAATAAGTAATGCCCTGGAAACAGATAAAATTGTTTTGTTTTTCCAACCTATAGTAAATATTTCATCAGGAGAAATTATACATAACGAAGCATTAATGCGAATAGTGATGGAAAACGGAGAATTGGTTTATCCAGGTAAAATAATACCCGTCGCAGAGCGATTTGGGCTGATGTCTCAAATTGATAGACGTGTTGTTAATTTGGCATTTGAAGCACTGGAAAAATATCCAACACTTAAACTATTTGTTAATTTGTCCGGTGGTAGCATTGGAGATGAAGAACTTCTTTTATTAATTGAAGAAAATATGCTAAGTAGGGGAATTGAACCATCTAGGCTTGGTTTCGAGATTACAGAAACTATGGCAGTGAAAGATCTTGTAAGTGCTGACCGATGGATAATGAGGTTAAAGGAAAAGGGATGCCAATTTGCGCTAGATGACTTCGGAATAGGCTTTTCTTCCTTTTCATATCTTCAGTACCTTTCGGTGGATTATGTGAAAATCGATGGAAGTTATGTACGCGATTTAGATAAAAACAATAAAAATAGAGCTTTGGTTCAAGCAATGAATACAGTGGCACGGTCTCTTGGAAAAGAGGTAATTGCTGAATTTGTTGAGAATAGTTCAATCTTAGACATTTTGAAAGAAGATAATGTGGGTTATGCTCAAGGGTATTATTTGGGACATCCTGAATCAGTACCTAAATTAGGTAATATTTAAGTAGTAGGTGATTCGCATGTTTCATATTAGACATCACAAATAATACAATTAAGACGCTCTAAACGGAGTGTCTTTTATAATATACCTAAGAAAAATAGATAGAGCAGTACCTTTTTATCCTTAAAGAACACTTATTTTTTCTCAAGCCTTTTGAAAATAACAAAAGAATATACCATTGGAACAATGGAAATTACAGCTACTACTATCATTAAAACTATGAAGAACAAAGAATTTCCATCTCCGATTATTGCAAACACTGCTGATATAATACCTCCAACTACCCATAATGGTGCAGCCATACGGTGAGTTCTAGTCCACACTTCTTCATTTGCAAGCGTCCAAGGGGTCTTTATTCCAACAAAATAATTATGCTTAAATTTTCCCATGACATTCCCCATTAGTATAAATAGTAAGGATATACCTACGCCTATAAACATGGTCACATTCACAGGGTATCCAAGTGCAACTAGCAAAATTATAACTTGAATACACACAAAGAGTATATGAAATGAATACCTTATTATTTTATAAGCACCCGAAAATTTTGCATAATTCTCTTTTTTCGGATCTATATACGGTAAAAATATAAACATAAAATAAAAAGCTAAATTCATTAGTGGAATTCCAAAAGCTCCAAAAAACCTTCCAGAATAACCATCAATTTGTCCTTTAGAATTCCAGTGACTTGGTATTTTCTCTGGAAGACTTGGATAGAAATAAAGACAAACTATAAAAGTTAGTGTAAGTATAGCGATAATAATCCAATCTTTTTTAATAGTATCAAGAATCTTTTTCATCATTATTATCATCTCCTTCATTATAATGGGCCGTGTCAAAAAACCAGCCAATAACCTCTTGGAATACAGTAGTATTTAATGAATAGTAAATGTTCTGTCCTTTCCTCTCGTCACTCACGAGATCTGCTTGTTTTAGCATATTCAAATGATGAGAAATACTAGGTTTCGTCATATCAAAATGTTCTGCGATCTCGCTGGGGGTAAGGTTTCCTTTTTTAAGAAGCATTATAATTTTGCGTCGAGTTGGGTCAGATAAAGCTTTAAAAGGTAAATTCAAAGCAGACATATAATCTCTCCTATATTATTATTAGACGTTTAGACAATTGTCTAACTATCTAATAATAGTATATTCCACTCTGTTCACAAGTGCAAGTGGTTAGCTAAATTTAATAAAAACGGAGAAGTAGCAACATATATTCCCGAACTTGCAAAAGGAGATAGAGATGCCCTTGGAGTGTGCATCTTTGACACAGATTGCAATATTATTTTAGAAGGTGACTTTAATACAAAGTTTACTATTCAAAGTGTTTCAAAGGTGATAATCCTTATATGTGCTCTTATCGATAATGGCCAGGACGTGGTTTTTTCTAAAGATAGAGCAATTTAATAGAATTCTAGGTATGATGAAGAGATTATCTAACAATAACCACATTGAGGTGAATTCTTCAGTTTATGATTCTGAAAAATTGACTGGGAATACAAATAGGGCTATGGCTTACTATCTAAAGGGAGCTAACATAATCCAAATGGACGTAGAGGATGTTAATCGAATAGTTAAGGCTCTCATGATGACCTGTGGATTATACGACAAATCCGGCGAATTTTGCATTGAGGTTGGAATTCCATGTAAAAGTGGAGTGGGCGGATGCATAATGGCTATTGTTCCAAACCGCATGGAAATCGCAGTTGTAGGTCCAGCCCTTGACGTGTATGGAAATAGCATTGGTGGAGGTAAAGTTCTAGAAGAGCTTTCGAAAGAACTCCATCTAAGTATGTTTTAAGGTTTATTTTTAAATTGTAGATTATATTGTTATTTCTTGTCGGAAACTATTATTCTATGTATTAAATTTTGCATTTGTGGTATAATTTGCTTAATATGTTACTAGTAAAATTAGGAGGATTGCGATGTATAAGTTACAAAATTATTCTGAGACTATAGTATGCAGCCTATTGGATAGTATATTAAATGGATATGATAATATTTGCAAATGTGAAAAGTGCAAATTAGACATTACTGCAATAGCATTAAACTCACTTGATACAAGATATATTGTATCTGAGCAAGGTGAAATATATACGAAAGCATTAACTGAAGTTGACAAACAAGATAAAATTGATGTTACCACGGCTATTGCAATTGCAATAGAAGTAGTATCTGCTAACCCAAAACATTCGCTGGAGAATTAGTGGTGTTTGTTATATAAATAAAGTTAGTTTGTCTAAGGAAATGTACATATGGATAAAATAGCTATGGAGTGCAATAATTTATGTTTATATAAGGAGGTCAATAATGCGAGGCAACTTTATTTGTGTTAAAAAAGGCAAGGATTTTTATAATAAGGACATTTTGGATGCAACTTATGAGGAACGCTCAATATGGTATAAATCATTGAGCAAAGAGCAGATGGTTAACTTGCTGGAAAAGTTCATAATTAATGAAATAGCTGAAGATAATGATTGAGATTCTGGTCTAGAGTTGGGGACTACTACAAGTTTTTGCTATAATTCACTATTTTTTTAATAATTAAGGCTGCTGATTTTTTTAGCAGCCTTAATTGTTTATCTAGGCAATACTCACCTTGAATCTAACTATTTATATCATAATACAAGCTTTCTCTTCTATCTTCTTTAAGTTTAAATTTTTCTCTAATTTCAGTTACATTCTCCTGAGAGATATCAGCTATAACTAAACCCTCTTCCATATATAGGCTGCTAATTATATTTCCTAGTGGATCTATAATCATGGAGTCCCCACTGTAGTTTAATTTTTCACCTTCGCCCACACGATTAATCCCAGCAATATAGCATTGGTTCTCTATGGCTCTTGCTTTGAGTAGTGCTGTCCAGTGCTCACGGCGCTCAATTGGCCAATTAGCTCCTATAGTAATTAAACCGGCAGTCTTTGATGCTATCTGAAATATTTCAGGAAAACGCAAATCGTAGCAGATGAAAGGTACAATATTAAAGCCCAATGCATCGAAATGTTTTACCTCATTTCCACTTTGATAAAATTCATTTTCCGTTCCAAAAGAAAAGAGATGAATTTTAGTGTAATCTACAAGTTCCTCCCCACTGGTCGACACTATGGCGTATTTATTTTTACTGTCCTTTGTTCCCTCCACATATCCAAAGCCTATGAAAATATTAAATTTCGAGCTGAGATTCTTGAAGAATTCTTTGGTTTCATTATTTGTTTCCCCTATTGCCTCGGTATCCATAGAAAACCCTGTTAGCGCCATTTCAGGGAAGAGTATCATATCTACGTTTTGCTTTGCAGCTTGTTCTATAAAGCTCAGGGCAGTCTCTTTGTTTTTAGATTTATCTTCCCAGTAAATATCTAATTGAGCTAATGCTAGTTTCATATTATCAACTCCCTTTTTAGTTTACTTGATTGTGACGCCTAATACGAAAATTGTGAATTAACCATAACTAAAAATTATTTCACAATTGTATATCCAAAGTGTTTTGCAATCATGCTGTACATTGGTGTGGACACAGAGGCACTATTAGATAATCTCACTACCTCGAAAATTAACCCATCTATTTCTGTTTTTTTAGATTTTTCCATATCCTTTTGTATTGATGCTGTGGTGTCGGGAGTTAATGAATCCAAAATCTTTAAATTTGCTTCTGTTATATCAACATCAAGTTCAATCTCTAGTTTATTACCAATTAATTTAATCTCTTCACAAAGTTCCTTAAATGTCTCCCTGTACTTACCTTGTTGTTGCATTTCTTTTGCTGGTATATCGTAGTAAGCTGCACATGAAGCATATGATGAAATAAAGGTAAATTTTTTAAATGTATCTCTCTCGATTTTGTCTGACACAGTTGCCTCTATCCCACAATCACACAAGGAGTTTTTAACATTATTTAATATACTGGAATTAACCGAGTCGCCTTTTTTTGTTCCAAAAACAATTCTAAATAAATTTCCAAGTTGAATAATTGAACCAGATTCATCAATAAAAGCAGAAATATATATGCACCCATCTAACACATGTCCAGTATTAAGTTTCTTAGATATTTTTTCTGCCATACCATAACCATTCATTATAGGAATTATTATACTATTTTCGTGTGAGGCATTTCTAATAATAGGAATAATATCATCAATAGAATAACTTTTAACACAAACAAAAATTACATCTGCTTTGTCTGTGTATTCTTTATCAGAAAATACTTTTATATTGGGAAGATATAGTTCACCCTTAATACCAGTTTTAAGCTTTAGTCCATTTTCTTTCATCATTTCAAGGTTTTTTCCTCTTGAAATGAAAGTCACATCATTGTTATTTGAAGCCAAGAATCCCCCTATGCAACCTCCCGTACCACCTGTGCCGATAATCAGATATTTCATTTGAATAATTCCTCCTTTGCTAATACGCACTAATCTATGACTGCGAATAATTTATAGTTTCTGTTATACATTAATTATACATTAAATTTAAAGTATATGTTCAATCTGTTCCATATGTGTAATTATATATTCCATGCATCCCATACCCATTGCGAAAAAAGATACCAATATTATTAGAATTATTGCACCAAAATCGTATTTCATGATATCTTCCTTGTTTATTAAATAAGCTAATATTATTTCAATTCCCAGTATAATTAAGATAATTGGCCACAGTGATGATATGAGCAAATAATTAATACCTGGATATATAAGCCTTAATAAAAACATTATTCCAAACATAACTAAAACTATTCCTGTAGTAAAGGTTCCTACTCTACGTCCTTTAATCATTGATGACACACTCTTTTCTCTTGCCTGAAATAAGCTTTAGACCCACAACAATTATTGCAACGCCAATGATTACTTGAGGCGCCACTCTTGTTATAGAAACTATAGCCGCATATACTCTCCCCGGCATAAATCTAGCTAAGCTGTCTATGACATTATTCCATATTAAGTACCCACCTAGAATTACTAAAAATATTCCTGTGAACTTTCCGTGTTTTTTAAATATACCTATATCTATTTTTACTATTTCATCAAGAGAAAATAAGTAATTATCCTCTAAAAGCGAAAATTCTTCATCCGTTGAGTAACGCTTGTTCATACAATCGAAAAACGAGTAAAACCAAATTAATGGTGCGAAGAAGAGCAGTGGACCTATATTAAGCCAGGTAGAGATAAATATTAAAAAGAAGAATGCTGCCATAAGTGATAGACCCAGCTTCATAAATCCCATATACATGTGACCAGCTCCAGGTAAAAGTGAAAAACAAAAGGTTAAAAATTTACTTCTTACTCTTTTCATTATTAAAGACCTCCATATTGATTATTTTTTCAGAAAAATCATTTAGACTTTGATTAACTGTGTTAATACTACTTAAACTTATAGGACTTACATTTAATGTGTTGGTTTTTGTATTGGCAATAAAATTCAATTGGCTAGAAAATACAAACACTAATGCGATGCTTGCCGCAATTGCAACTCTAAGGGAATAAAATATAAACTGAGTATTCCTTTCTTTATTCTTTTTTACTTTACTTAATATTTCCTGTTCAAATCCTGAAGGAACGCATGCAAGTTCATTGTCGCTTAAACTATCAGTGAAATCACCAGCACACTCTGCACAAAGGGACATATGTTCTGCTATTAAAATTAGTTCAACTTCACTTAATGACCCCTCTTTAAGCATATTTATCGATACTTTAGTTAAGTGGCCATTTTCTTTAAATAATGTACTCACTTGCATTCCTCCTTCCATAAAACTTTCAGCAGTTTTTTTGCCCTATAAAGATGGGTTTGTAATGTTTTTAAACTTCTACCTGTATCTTTTGCCATATCTTTTAGCTTAATATCTTCACAAAAATAGTTTATGGATACTTCCCTATAAGGCTCTTTTAATTTATCACATAGACTGTGTATTTGTTCCCTGCTATGTTTTTTCAGTATTGCATCCTCGGGGGTTTCTCCCTTATCTTTTAGAGTTTCATAATCTATGTGGGATAAGCTATCAACCCTTCTTGCTGGGCTCTTAAGGAAATCTTTACATTTGTTGGTGGCAATTGTTGTAAGCCAAGCCTTAAAATTCACTCCATCGAATTTATTATAGTTCGTATAAGCAGATAAAAAAGTTTGTTGTGCCAAGTCTTCCGCATCAAAGTAGTTTTTTGTGAAGGATATACAAATAGTGATGATTAAACGTTCGTATTGTTTTATATAGCTTGAAAACTGGTCCTTATGAATAATCATCACCCCTTTTTTATCCCTTACATATACATAACGATTGGCTAGCGAAAAACACTTCAATCTTTATTAAATAATTTTGGAATTAAAAATACTCCCCGTAAAGTAGACAGATTTTTGTTTTTTTCATCTGTCTACTTTAAGGAGAGCATTACATTCATTACCTACGATACTTTAAACGTTATATATATTAAAGGATTCATGTACTGCGGTAGAATGCATTTGAGTGAGTCTTAGTAATTCTAATTTATTTTATATTTTTATTTCGTGCTTTGAAGTTTCTCTATTATTATTTCCTTCATCTCTACTAATTTTGCCTCTGCTTCCTCTAAAGTTTTTCCCTTAGAGTACATGTATATCTTAATTTTTGGTTCTGTACCTGAAGGCCTTACAGCATACCAACTTTCATCATCAAAATAGAATTTAAGTACATTAGATACTGGAATTCCACTAGCTTCTATACTTCCATTTATTATATCGTAAGATTTTTCTACTTCATAATCTATATATTTAGTAAGCTTTGAAGTTCCTAAAGTCTTCGGATTATCTAATCTGTATTCTTCCATCATCCTAGAAATTCTTTTTTGACCTTCTATGCCTTCTAAAACTATAGATATTAGGTTTTCTCTATAATATCCAAACTCTTCATATATTTCATTTAATATATCTATTAGAGTTTTCCCTTGTTTTTTATAATAACCAGCAGCTTCACATAAAAGCATAGAAGCTATTACTGCATCTTTATCGCGAACGAAGGTTCCCGCAACATAGCCGATACTTTCTTCATATCCAAAGACAAATTCATAGCTATTGTCTTTTTTGAAATCATTTATTTTACCACAAATGTTTTTAAAGCCTGTTAATACATCGAAGGTTTCTACGCCATATTTCTTTCCTATTGCTCTACCTAAGTCTCCTGTTACTAAGGACTTAACTATAGCAGCATTCTTTGGAAGTGTGCCTTTTTCCTTCATTCCTTCTATGACATATTTTATTAATATAGCTCCTGTTTGATTACCGTTAAAGGCAACATATTCACCACTTTTATCTCTAACCATTATGGCAAGTCTATCACAATCTGGGTCTGTAGCTATTAATAATTCTGCCCCTTCTTTTTTCCCAAGAGCCTGTGCATATTTAAATGCTTTTACATCCTCTGGGTTTGGGTATCCAACTGTAGTAAAGTCTGGATCTGGATTTTCTTGCTCAGGTACTACTATTATATTAGTAAAGCCTCTTTCCTTAAGTACACGCCTTACTGGCATGTTTCCTGTCCCGTTTAGTGGGGTATATACAATTTTTATATCTTTATCTATGTCATCTCTTAAGCTAAGTCCTTTTACTTTCTCCATATATTCCTTATCCATAGCTTTTCCAAGCATTACTAGTAAGCCTTTTTCCTTTGCTTCATCTATATCCATAAGTTTTATAGCACTAAAGTCTGTAATCATTTGAATTTTTTCAGTTATTCCCTTTGCTATAGATGATAATATTTGAGCCCCATCTTCCCAATACACCTTGTATCCGTTGTATTCTTTAGGGTTATGGCTTGCTGTTACTACGATTCCCGAGGCACAATTTAGTGTCCTTACTGCGTAGGATAATTCTGGAGTAGGCCTTAATTCTTCAAATAAATAAGCCTTTACTCCATTTGCTGCTAAAACCTGAGCTGCCGTTTTCGCAAATTCTTCTGAAAAATGTCTGCAATCATATGCTATAGCTACGCCTCTATCCATATATTCTTGGCCATATTCACTAATGTAATCTGCTAGCCCTTGAGTTGCTCTTGAAATAATATATATGTTCATCCTATTAAGTCCTGCACCTAATTTCCCTCTTAGTCCTGCAGTTCCAAACTCTAAGTCCATGTAAAATCTATCTTGAATTTCCTTATCATCCTCTGATATTGACCTTAATTCTTCACGGGTCTTTTCATCAAAAGATTCATTATTTACCCATTCTTCATATTTTTTCATATAAGTCATTTTATCTCACACCTTTCTCTATGTAGTTATTATTATTATTATACATTATTTTCTATGTATTTGAAATGATTAAATACATATCAGACGATAAATTCCATATATTTCAAAATATATTTCTAAATAGTTGTAACAACTTTTAATTTTGAGCATATAATATATTAGGCTTCACTACTGACAAGAGATGGATATTCCTCCTAATTTATTTTTGTGAGCATATTTTATATTTTATATTTTTTATTTTATAAATATTCTTTATTATTATATTCCTATCTCATGTCATTAGTGAATCTACTCTCAAAAATTCTTGTTTTAACAAATTTATCGATTTGTTAAAACAAGAATTTTTGCTTTTTGATAAGTTAAATTATTGGGTAAATTATTGGGGACGGTTAACAACTTTTCAACTTAACTTAATGCGAATTATTGGGGACGGTTAACAACTTTTCAACTTAAACCGTGAAAGTTATTAACCGTCCCTAACCATTTTGGCTGTCCCCCTCACCTCTTAAGCTCATTTGTTGTTAACCGTCCCCCAACTTTCCCCTGACTTTTTACCAAATAAGTCGATAAATCTGAGTAGTGCAAAAACAAATCACTATGGCAATTATTGTTGGCATTACTATAGATAATATTGTCCATTTAATACTTCCAGTTTCTTTTTTGATAGTCCATACTGTTGTGGCACAAGGAAAATGAAGTAATGAGAATAGCATGGTATTTATTAGTGTTAAGTATGTCCAACCATTAGCAATCAAAATTTCTCTTAGCTGATCTATACTCTCAAACTGAAGCATGCTCCCTTTGGATAGGTATGCCATTAAAAGAATAGGTAGTACTATTTCATTTGCTGGGAAGCCTAAAATAAAAGCTATCAATATAAATCCGTCTAGGCCTATGGAACTGGCAAAAGGAGCTAGAAAATTTGCTGTATGAGATAGTATGCTTACATTACCAACCATTACGTTTGATAGGATATATGTTATTGCACCAGCAGGTACAGCTACAACTACTGCTCTTCCAAGTACAAACATAGTTCTGTCAATTATAGAGGTATACAGCACTCTGCCCAATTGAGGTTTTCTATAGGGTGGAAGTTCTAGTGTAAAACTTGAGGGCATACCTTTTAGTATGGTTTTTGATAGTGCATAGGAGGAAAGTAAGGTAATTCCTATTCCTATAAGTACTAAAAGTACTACCATTAGTGCTGCTATAATTGAGCTACTGGTCTTTGAGAATCTCACTCCAACAAATACCATGGATAGTGCTATTAAGGTTGGAAATCTCCCATTGCAAGGTACAAAATTATTAGTTACAATAGCTATAAGCCTCTCTCTTGGGGATTCAATTATCCTGCAAGCAATTACTCCTGCAGCATTGCAACCAAAGCCCATACACATGGTTAGCGCTTGCTTTCCATGACAACAAGCTCTTTTAAACGCATGGTCTAAATTAAAACATACTCTCGGAAGATATCCAACATCCTCAAGAAGTGTGAATATAGGAAAGAATATTGCCATAGGGGGAAGCATTACAGCTACTACCCAGGCAAAGGTTCGATATACTCCAAGTACTAAAAGGTTATTAAGCCATAGAGGCACTTGTATATAGATAAAGAATAAACCGAGCTTTGCTTCTATCCAAAATAATAATTTTGCTAAGATTTGGGATGGGTAATTGGCTCCCTGTATTGTAATCCAGAATACTACTGCTAGCATTAGTAGCATTATAGGGATTCCAGTTTTCTTGGATGTAATTATGTCATCAATTCTTTGCTGGGATAATAACCTATCAGTGTCTTTTATAACGGTTTTTCTTGTTATATCCTCTGCTTTTTCATAAATTGTCGATACAATAGTGTCTCTTATATTTTCATTGTTTTTGATTCTAAATTCTTTGGATTTTTCTATAACGGCCTTGATCTTTATGTCTTCACTTAAATTCAATAATCACACCTTCCTATCCATTGTTCCCTGATGCACATTCAGCTGACTAATATTCTAATTTAGTTGTGTTTTTCTAAATCATAATCTAAAAATTTACTTATAGATTTTATAAGTGATGCGTCCCCATCTAAAAGTCTTAAAGCAAGCCATTTAGCATTAATTTTGTCATTAAAAATGGAACTAATCATTGGAGTAAGTTCTTGTAATTTTTCTGTAATTTCTCTTGGATACACAATTTGTGCTGGGCATGTCACGATTTTCTTGCAGCATAAATCATGTATGGTATCTTTTAAGATATTCATACCCACATTACTTCTTGCAGTAGTTGGTACTACTGGAATCCCTAGTTCTTTTGATAAGCCTTCTATATCTATTTCTATATTTTTACTTTTAGCCTCGTCCATGAGATTTACACATGCTACTACATTCCCCGTAATCTCTAGCACCTGCAAAAGTAAGTTTAAGTTCCTTTCTATACATGTTGCATCCAAAACTACCACTGTTACGTCTGGCTTCCCAAAACATATGAAGTCTCTAGCTACTACTTCTTCTACAGAACTTGCGAGAAGAGAATAAGTACCTGGTAAATCTACTATAATAAAGTCCTTATCTCTATGTCTATATTTACCTTGAGAGTTTACTACGGTTTTACCTGGCCAATTACCTGTATGTTGATGTAGTCCAGTTAGTGCATTGAACACTGTACTCTTGCCTGTATTTGGATTCCCTGCCAGTGCAATAACATAGTCTTCTTCCTTTGATTTTTCAATATTAAACAGATCTTTTAACCCTTGTTTGGTGCTAGCACTGTGAGTTAGACCCATTATTCCTTCCCCCCATAATTTCAAAGGAAATCCTCTAAAATTCAATATATTTTATTTTAAAAATTGCTCAGTTCCAAGCTTTATCTAAATGTCTCTTACCATAATATTTTTTGCTTCATCATTTCTTAGTGCAATACATGTATCTCTTATAAGATATGCAGTAGGATCCCCAAAGGGACTATGCCTAAGCACGTGGATAATAGTGTTTGGTATTATTCCCAAATCCAACATTCGCTGTCTTGATAAGCCTTTCGAAATAAGTTCCACCACTAGAACTTTTTTTCCTAGTGCAATTTCTGTTAGTTTTAACGTTAAGTTTTCCATTTTTCACCGTCCCTTACAAGACCTTAGGCACATTATTGTAAATAACAAGTCAAAATAGACTATCATCTTCCCTTTCTTGTTATTTCTTTTAACGTACCTTTGCTTTATACTATGAAGATGAGGCTGAAATCGCTACTTAAAATACTTCGAAATATAAAATGCCTAAGTGTATTTCTACACCTAGGCATTTTTGTTCTTTGATGAAGCTATGTTATTTGTTTTGTGATTCGTATATCAATTTAGATACTTGTGCAATACTTTCATGTGCACCTACCATATTTTCTGTGAAGACTACAAGAATATAAGGTTTATCATTGAATACAATGGCCATATCATTTACATATTCAGCATAGTCACCAATTTTATGAGCTACAATTTCATTTGGAATATACTTGTCTATCCTATCATGGAACTCTGTTTTTTTCATATTTTCAATTAAACCATTGTAGTATTCATTATTGTCTGGGTTTATATATAATCTTTCCAATATTTTAAAAGAATCCATTGGTGTGGTGTAATTCCCTTTATGCTCTATAGAATGCCCCGTAATTTTTTCAAGATAAGCGTATCTATTTTCATTTCCCACTTTTCTTAAAAGCATATTTACGGCTATATTATCCGAATACCTTATTGAATAGTCACTTAATTTCTGTATGGCAATAGGTTTACTTAAATCCGTTCCTTGAAGTATTCCTGCGCCACCTTCAAAATCTGCTTTTCTATATTTTAATTTTTCATCAATATCAATTTCTTTATCCTGTACCATATCGTACATAAGCATATTTATAGGTACTTTTATCGTACTCGCCGCATGGAACTGTTTGTCCCCATTTATGTTAATGGATTTTTCAGAATTTATGTCGTAGTATACAATTCCAAATTTATTTATATCTTCACCTAAGAGTGTTTTAATTGATTTTTCTAAATCCTCTAGTTGTTGTTGATTTTTTAGGTCTTCATCTATCTTATTTTGCTTTTCTACTAATAGTAGCTGATATTCAGCTTCAGCTTTAGCCTTAGCCTCTGCTGCTTTAACTGCACTTTGAGATGTCTCCTCAATATTAGCAGAGGCATACATTGCAGGAACGCTGGCGCTGGCAACCGTCTGCTGTTTACTTATAAACAGTGTTGCAAAAAAAACCAATACTACTGCTAGTAAAAGCATCGCATCCTTATCTTCCATCTAAATTATTCCCCCTAAAATCCTATTACTAATATTCTATTTTTTTGATTCTATTTTAATGTCACTTTTCAAATTTATTCTTATAGTTACATTATACCTTACATTCCTTTAAAATTTTGCATTCTTTTCATTTTATCGAAAATACTTATGGAAAAGTTGGGGACGGTTAACAATTAATTAAATTAAGCCACCGGGAAACCACTGGGCAAACCATTGGGGACGGTTAACAACTAATTGAATTAAACTATCGTCTAAAAACATGAATAGCATCTGAAATCATAGGCAATAATTCAAATAAAAGTTTATGAAAAGAGGTAATAATTCATGGCAAGAAAAGCAAGATTAAAAGCGGGCGACGCTATATTTCATATTATGTGCAAAAGTATAACCGAGGTAGATTTATTCAGAGATTGCGCGGATAAGAATAAGTATTTATCCCTACTTAAGAAATATAAAATAATCTATAACGTTAAAATTTACGGATACTGTCTAATGGATAACCATGCACATCTATTAATTTATGCCAACGGCGCAGATATATCAAAAGTCATGCATGGAATAAATTTTTCTTATGCAATGTACTTTAATAAGAAATATAAAAGGCACGGACCTCTTTTTAAAGATAGATTTAAGAGCCTAATAGTTGATAATGACAACTACCTTAGAACTGTATCATTATATATACATAATAATCCTACAGATATTGGTGAATTCAAAGATTGTCCTGAAGAATATGCTTTTTCTAGCTTAGGAATATATATTGGGAAAAGAAAGGATGCTTTCGGCGTAGTTGATTACGACTTCGTTATGAGCCTTTTTGGTAATAATCTAAAAAAAGCAAGACAAAGTTACTGTAGCTGTATTTTAGGTTGCACCGATGAAAAATGGAAAGAAGAAATTGAATTTGAAGATGAAACAACGGATTACAAAAGTGAAAGGAAAATACTTCTACGAAACTTTAAAAGCGATGACATAATACAATTCATAGCCTCAAAGATGGGTATATCAAAGATTCTTCTTCATATGAAACATAATAGAAAGCTGGTAAAATCAAGAGCATTAGTTGTTGTTCTAATGAGAAGTCTCTGCAATTTTAAATCCAGCGATATCTGCAGTATACTTGGAAACATTACACAGGCTAGAACATCAAAATTATGCACTATTGGTGTGGACTTAATTATATCAGAAAAAAAATATGAAAATATTATTGGTGAATTTATCGAAAATTACTCTTAAAAAGCATATTATTAGTTTCTTTTATCTATAAGAATCCGTTGCAAATAAAAATTTTCTCATTATTACTTATTTATTTTTTATTCAATAAAAAAGGACAAGCCTCTATAATTATAGATACTTGACCTTTTAATCAGCGAAAAAATTTAAATAAGAGATAAATAGATGGAATAACTAATGCAAAGGGATAACCTCTACTTAAAATCTAATATTCACTACAGATAAAACAATTGTTAACCGTCCCCAATTATCCAATTCACTTATCCCCTTTTTCTAAACCACACCTCAACCCTGCTGCCCTTTCCCTCTTTGCTTTTAACTTCTATAACGGCCTTATGAAGGTTTAAGATATTCCGAGCAATGGTGAGTCCTATTCCTGATCCCTCAATTTCATGTCTGCTCTTGTCACCTCTGTACAGCCTTTCAAATATATAAGGTAAATCTTCCTCTTTAATTCCAATTCCTGTATCCTCTACTGTAAGCACCACTTTTTCATCTACTTCATTTAATTTAGTATTGATTCTTCCTCCACCTGGAGTAAATTTAATTGCATTTGAAAGTAAATTAATAATTACCTGCCTTATTTTATCGCTATCTCCTAAAATGCAATATTGTTTACTTTCGTCAATTTCTAACGTCATTTTAACGTTCTTATTTTCTGATATTATTTCAAAATCCTTTGCTACAGAAAGCACTATATCTTTTAGAGATATTGGTTCCATATTAAGCACTGGTTCTTCTGCTTCTACTTCTTTTAAATCATTTAAGTTGTCTATAAGTTTTCCAAATCTAATAACTTCTTCATTGAGGTATGTTAACCTTTCGTTATCTACTTTGATAATACCATCAATCATTGCTTCAAAATTGTTTTGAAGCATATTAAGAGGAGTCCTAACTTCATGGGATATGTCTGACACCAGTCTTTTTCTAAGTTCATCTTGATGCTGAAGCTTTTCACCAAGAGTGTTTATGCTTTTCCTTAAGTCTTCAAGCTCTATAATACTGCTCTTATCTCGTGCCTTTTCACGATAATTTCCATTTGAGAGATAAACCGAAACTTTTGAAATTTCCCTAAGAGGAGTAGAAAATTGTTTTGAAATAAACAAACTAATTATTATTGTTATTAAAACCGAAAGTGCAACACTTACAATGATGCTCTCGTTTATCGAGGATTTAAAATTTACATCTTCTTCGGATAAAATTACTGATGAGTATTGTCCTATTTCTATGTGCCCTACTATTTTATCGTTAACTTTTATTTGAAAGGTACTTGTAGTGTATACTCCCTCATTTTCAACATGCATATTAACGCTTGTGTTGTTAAGTATGTCAGTAGGATCCATTCCCCAAACTACTTTGTTATTCGCATCCCTAAGAGTAAGGCAATAGTTACTCATATAAGCTTCATGTAATATTTCTATTCCAGAATCTTCATTCCACTTGCCATCTTTATTATAAATTTCCTCTAAATATTTTACTATCCTAGTATTCCTCTTATTTTGTATTTCCCCTAAATAATTGTCGAAGGTTCTTGATATTGTTATATTTACAAATAGTGTAGATATAAAAAGTGCTAGTACAGCAGTACCTACCAAAATAATACTTAACCTTTTTCTTACGCTTTGCATAACTTACTCACCGCCAAATTTATAACCAATTCTATTTACGGTTAATATATATTTAGGATTTTTGCTATCCTCTTCTATCTTTTTACGTATATTTTTTATATGAACATCTATTGTTCTATCAAAGCCTTGAAAATCTATTCCCATAATTCTTTCAATAAGTTGTTCTCTTGTAAAGATTTTGCCATGATTAGAAGAAAGAATCTGTAATATATCAAATTCGTTAGGTGTAAGCGATATTTCTACTTCATGCATCTTAACTATTCTTTTATCATAATTAATTTCTAAATCCCCATTATTATAAACTTTCGTTTTTTCATTATTAATATTCAACCTTCTAAAAAGTGCATTAACTCTTGCAGTTAGTTCTCGCGGACTAAAAGGCTTGACTAGATACTCGTCTGCGCCAATGTTTAATCCCTCTATTCTATTTTCTAAGCTACTTTTTGCGGTCAACATGAAGATATGTACTTCGGAAATTCCCCTTAGCACCTTGCACACCTCTTCACCGGATATGTCTGGTAACATTAGGTCTAATATAACTAAGTTAAACTTTATTTTCTCGAAAAGTTTTATTCCATCCAGTCCCATTGTAGTACAATAAACACCGTAGCCTTCTTTTTCAAGATAGGCTTTTAATATTTCTGACACTTTTTCTTCATCTTCAATGATCAATATATTATTCACGTTTAATTTCTCCTTTTTAAAAGTTTATTTCAATTACCCAACCATTCGATTAAGTGCAATAATTGTTAACCGTCCCCAAGCATTTTAACCTTACCTCTAGCATAAAATAGAAACTGAGGAGTTGGTAATGTGAAAGTTAAATTTTGCGAACACAACAAAGGGAAAGATGCTGTCATTACTATGATAACTGAAACTCATCCAAATATAAAGATATCCACTAAAAAATGTCTTGGAAAATGCCACAGATGTAAGTCTCATCCTATTGCTCAGGTAAATAAAAAAATTTTAGTTGGCACAGATGAAGAAAATTTATATGATATGATAATCAGTAAATTATTAATCCCTTAGATGGATATTTGAGAGTAAATTTCGATGAAGTGCAATAATTGTTAACCGTCCCCTATTATGTTCAACTACGAAAACAAAGTATATATATTGTATAAAGTTCATTCGCGATACTTTACACAATATATATACTTTTTATCTTACTCGTCTACCACTTATATAATCTCGTCTTGTCATAGATGAAATCTTTATTACATCCCCTGTGCGAGGAGAATGAATGTACTTATTATCTCCAATATAAATACCGGTGTGTTGAGGATTACTTGAACTGCCAAAGAAAACTAAATCTCCAGGCTCAAGCTCGTCCTTAGATACTCCTACACCACTTCTTACCTGATCACCAGTACTTCTTCCTATTGATATTCCAAAATGCCTGTATACATATTGTGTGAATCCTGAACAATCAAATCCTGTTGAAGGTGATGTTCCAGCCCATAAATATGGTGTGCCAAGTAAAGTCGCCGCATAGGATACTACTGCATTTTGCGATACATTAGCTGCGCCTCTTGACTGTGAAATGTCTCCTATGGCATTTACATTTGATATGGTTCCATTTAATGACACTTCATCGTTACTTATCTCAGCTAGAAGAACATTTTCCTTGCTGTTTAACTGAGTTATTAATTTTTTTTGTGACTCTTTAGCGAGAATTATTTTATCTAACTTTTCCTTGTTTTCAACTTGCAAACTAAGTAATACTTCTTTCGTCTCATTTAGACTTTGCTTTTTTTCATTTAAATAAATTTTAGTAGCTTTAAATTTATTCATTACTTCTTTATCAAAATTTATGATAATTCTCACATTTTCTACTCTTGATATAAAATCTCCAAAGTTCTCTGCTCCGAGCATCATCTCGGCATAGCCATCAAACCCATTCATGTACATAGTTCTTATTCTACCATTAAACAATTTTTCTTCACTTTCTTCTCTGCTTTCAACCTTCTCAATATCAACTACGGCGATTTTTATCGCCTTTTCTGTTAGATATATTTGGACCTTATTTTCTTCTGTTTTAGTCATATTAATTCCAATCTCGCTATCTAATTGTTCTATTTTACTTTCTACTTTTTCTCTTTCGGTTTTAACTTTCGTTAGTTGATCCTTCTGCGGTTGTAACGTTCCACTAGTTGGTACTGCTAGTGCTGTTACGTTTAAAGTGAGCATCAAAGTTATCGTAACTGCCAGATTTTTTAGGGCATTCCTCATTTTTACATCTCCTTCGTCTTGCAAAATTCATAAGTACTCTGGCCCTTAAGCAGTTAATTCAAATTTGCCCAAAACATTTTCATTAATAACATAGTAGCATTTATTTTCTTCTATTTTCACATAGATCTCCATTGATTTTATATCCTTTTGAAGTTTTCCACCTTCCCTCCATATTCTCTTAACCTTTTGCTCTAAATCTTTAAGAGCGACTTCCTTACCATTAAATTGTATGATTTTATTTGATTTCATGTGAATCTTCCCCCTTCTATTTATTATTATCATTTTATTGATTACTTAATATTACATTTATGTACTATTATAGCATAAATATGTTTCAGTAAACATATACTTTATTAATTTATATATTTTTTTTATTTTTTTATAAGCAGAAAGCTGTGATTTTTAAAATCACAGCTTTCTGTTTTCCTTATTTAATTATGTTTTGTTTTTAAATCTAAATCTAAATCCTAAGGGGACGGTTAACAACTTTTTCGCTTAAATCTTAAAGTTTCACTTTTTAAGTTGATTAGTTGTTAACCGTCCCCACACTTTTTAAGTTCATTAGTTGTTAACCGTCCCCAATCTTAAACTCCAATCACTTTTTAAGAACTTCTCCTCAATTTCAGAGCTTGAAAGAGGCTTACTGTAATAATAGCCTTGAATTTGATTGCATCCCATACTTTGCAATAGTTCAATTTGTTCCTTGGATTCAGCTCCTTCTGCAATAACCTCCAATCCAATTTTCTGTGCAAGTTGTATTATTCCATCTACAATGGCTTTTTCTCTTTCATTAGTAACAATATTATCAATAAAAGACTTGTCTATTTTAAGTGTGTTTATCGGCAACAGCTTTAAATAACTAAGAGAGGAATATCCCGTTCCAAAGTCATCTAAGGCAATTTTTATACCTAAGTCTCTTATGACAGTAAGAAGTTTTACACTTTTTTCAAAATTTTTCACCAAAATACTTTCTGTAATTTCTAGTTCCACAAACCTTGGATTAACATTTGTTTCGGCTATAAGTTTTTTTAGCGTTTCTTCGAATTTATCATCCTCAAGTTGAATTGAAGATACATTTATTGCAATAGTATCATATACATAACCTTTGTTTTTCCATGCATTATTTTGAAGATACACAGTTTTTATAATCCATTCACCCATAGAAATTATTAGTCCACTTTGTTCTGCAATAGGGATAAACTCCATTGGAGATACTTTTCCAAGCTCAGGACTTTCCCATCTTAAAAGTGCTTCAAATCCTTTTATTTTATTATTTATAATATCTATCTGTGGTTGATAATATATTTCAAGCTCATTTCTTTCTAATGCACGTCTTAAACCTTTTTCTATTTCAACACGTCTTACTACATCTTCACTCATATATTTATTGAAATAACAATATTTGGATTTCCCATTATATTTAGAATTATACATGGCGGTATCAGCACTTCTTAGCAGTGCAGAGCTACTCTTACCATCTTGTGGAAACACTGCAATACCAATACTTGCTGAAGAGTATACATGCTTACTATCTATATTGATTCCACAGTTTAATAAACCTTGTATTTTTTGACAATGCTCACTAACATCTGAGTAATTCTGAACATCCTTCATTAAAATAAAAAATTCATCTCCTCCAACTCTTGAAACAAGATCGTCTTCTTTAATAGATGCTTTAATGATTATTGCAACTTTTTTTAGTAATTCATCCCCATAATCATGCCCTAAAGTATCATTAATTTCTTTAAAATTATCTAAATCAATAAATAATACAGCCATTTTAGTTTGTTTATATTTAACCTTAATAATTTCACTTTTAAGAGTATTAACAAACAGTCTTCTATTAGGTATACCTGTTAATATATCATAATACTCCAATTTATTAATTTTTTCCTCATAATTCTTTTGGGCAGATATATCTGTAACGGAGCCTGAAATTTTAGTTGCAATGCCTATATTATTTCTTAGGCACTTGCCTCTAATTAGAATCCACTTATCTCCCCCACCATTAAACATGATTTTTATTTTACTTAGATAGTGCAATGTTTTTCCTTTTATATGATTTTTAAAATCACTTATTGCAATTTCTTTATCTTCTTCCACTACTATATCCATTAAATTTTGTAGTGAAATTATAGTATCTTTATCATATCCAGTGATATCACTAAATTTATCTGAAGCAAAAAACACTTTAGTTGTAAGGTCAACTTCCCAAATGGCATCATTGGAACCTTCTAAAGCTAACTTATATCTTTCCTCACTTTTTTCAATCATTGCTTGTTTTTCATGGAGCTCATCATATTGAGCCCTTAGCTCTTCTTCTGCAGCTATTAATTGTTCATAAGTAGCTTGTATTTCCTCATAATTCCCTTTTAATTTACGAGACCACATCTTACTTTTTTTTCTAAATTCATTCACCAAGAAATATATTAGAAAAGATGATATAAGTACATATCCCCAGCCCTTAATTGTTTGTATACGAGTCATTGTAGCTTTGTTTTTAATTACCATATCTAAAAGCCTATCAGAAAACGCCACCCAAATCGAACCAATTAAAGCATATCCAGCAGTTACTTTAATCGGCATTTTTTTAAGCCACATTTCATCAGGGTATAACGAATCATCATTTAATGTTTCCGCTTTACTTGTTATGTTTTTTCTTGCAGTTTTGTTTAAGTCTATTTTTTTGGCATCCACCCCGAGCCCTCCTAATACTATATGTCATCTAAACTTTTACATAATACTTTTAATTATCGTCTAAATCGTATTTTTATTAATAGTTTTTTACAAAATATTTTATATTTTTCAAATTTTTTTTAACTGTTAATTACACTATTATTATTTGCTCTATTAATGGCCTTGACATTTATACCGCAGGTGCTATAATTAATGTAATAAAATACTTAAACACTATGAAGAGAAAAGTAAGTTACCGCACATTTACAGAGAGAGAATACCACTGCTGTAAGTATTCTTAAATGTAGTTAGCTGAAGACTACCTCCGAGTGGCTTTAATAAAGCCCGGTAATTCCGTTATAATTATGAAGTGGTTTATTTTTATAAACAATTTGGGTGGAACCGCGGGAAATTATAATCTCGTCCCTTTTCTATAATTAGAATTGGGATGGGGTTTTTTTGTTTTATAAAAAATTAAAAAGGAGCAATGTATAATGGTAAATATTACATTAAAAGATGGTTCAATGAAAGCTTATGAGTCCGGAATAACTGTATTTGAGATTGCGAAAGATATTAGTGAGGGACTTGCAAGAGTTGCTTGTGCTGGCATGATGAATGATAAAACAGTAGATTTACGTTACAAAATCACTGAGGACTGCGAACTTAGTATATTAACTTTTGATAGTGAGGAAGGACAAAGAGCCTTTAGACATACTGCTACTCATATTTTAGCTCAAGCAGTAAAAAGATTGTTCCCAGCGACTAAACTTGCCATTGGACCCGCTATAGATGGAGGTTTCTACTACGATTTTGATAAACATGGTTCTTTCTCTGCTGAAGAAATTACAAAAATAGAAGCCGAAATGAAGAAGATTGTTAAAGCAGATCTTCCGATAGAAAGATTTGAACTTCCAAGATCTGAAGCTATAGCTTTCATGGCAGATGAAAATGAAAGTTTCAAAGTGGCATTAATTGAAGACTTACCTGTGGATGCAATTATCTCCTTCTACAAACATGGTGAATTTACAGATCTTTGTGCAGGACCACATTTGATGTCTACAAAATATATAAAGGCCTTTAAGCTTACTCAAGTTGCAGGAGCTTATTGGAGGGGTAGCGAGAAAAATAAAATGCTCAGTCGTATATATGGAACTGCCTTTACAAAAAAATCCGATTTAGATGCTCATTTAGAAAGAGTAGAAGATGCTAAAAAAAGAGACCATAACAAGCTTGGACGCGAACTAAAATTCTTTACAACTTCAGATGTTATAGGTCAAGGCTTACCACTCCTTATGCCTAATGGCGCAAGGGTAATTCAGTTACTCGAACGTTTTGTTGAAGATGAGGAAGAAAAAAGAGGATACGTTATTACTAAGACTCCTCTTATGGCTAAGAGTGATTTATATAAAATGTCTGGACACTGGGATCATTATAAAGATGGGATGTTTGTCCTTGGTGATGAATCTAAAGACGAAGAAATTATGGCCCTTCGTCCAATGACATGTCCTTTCCAATTTACAATATTTAATGCTGATCAAAAGAGTTATCGTGATCTTCCAATTAGATATGCTGAAACTTCAACGCTTTTCAGAAATGAATCTTCAGGTGAAATGCATGGTCTAATGAGAGTTCGCCAGTTCACTATTTCAGAGGGTCATTTAGTTGTTAGACCTGATCAATTAGAAGACGAATTTAAAGGTGTTATAAATTTAATTAACTATATAATGGTGACACTTGGAATTGAAAATGATATCACTTACAGATTCTCTAAATGGGATCCAAATGATAAAGGTGATAAATATATTGATAACCCTGAAGCTTGGGCAGATACTGAAACTAAGATGGAAGATATGTTAAACCATTTAGGTATAAAGTATAAAACAGCTATTGGTGAAGCAGCTTTCTACGGCCCTAAGCTTGACCTTCAGTTCAAAAATGTTCATGGTAAAGAAGATACTATAATTACTGTACAAATTGACTTCTCACTACCAGAAAGATTTGACATGACTTATATTGATAGTGATGGATCTAAAAAACGTCCATATGTTATCCATAGAACTTCTATTGGTTGCTACGAGAGAACACTAGCGATGCTCATAGAAAAATATGCTGGTGCTTTCCCAACTTGGCTTGCACCAATGCAAGTTAAAGTATTGCCTATTTCCGAAAAATTCCATGATTATGCTGACTCTGTAGTAGCAAAACTTAAAGAATCTAACATTAGAACTTCAGGGGATTTTAGGGCAGAAAAAATAGGATACAAGATTCGTGAAGCTCGTAATGAAAGAGTTCCTTACCTACTAATAGTTGGAGAAAAAGAAGCAGAACTTAATGAAGTTTCTGTTAGAAGTCGTAAAAATGGCGATGAAGGTGCAATTGCACTAGATTCATTTATTAAATCAATAAAAGAAGATATAGAAACTAGACAGTTATAATAACAAACGCCAGTACAAAATTTTGTACTGGCGTTATTATTTTATTTTATTATTTTAAATGAACTCTTTAGAGATACTATTCTATTAAAAACTAGTTTACTCTCAGTAGTGTATCTAGAATCTACATTAAAATAACCATGTCTAAAGAATTGGAATTTATCTTGTGGTTTTGAATCCTTCATACTTGGTTCTATAAATCCTTGCAAAATTTCTATAGAATTAGGATTTATTTGATCTAGGAAAGTTTTCCCTTCACCTTTAGATTCGTCTAATATTAATGGTTCAAATAATCTAAATTCTGCTGGCAATGCATTTATTGCATCTACCCAGTGGATTGTTCCTTTAACTTTTCTTCCCGTAAATCCACTACCACTTTTAGTTTCTTTATCATAAGTACAGTGAATCTCACATACATTCCCTTCAGCGTCTTTAATAAAATCAGTACATTTTATAAAGTATGCTCCCTTGAGTCTTACCTCGTTTCCAGGAAACAACCTAAAGTATTTTTTTGGTGGAATTTCCATGAAGTCTTCTTGCTCTATATATATTTCTCTTGAGAATGACACTTGACGACTTCCCATTGATGCATCATCTTGATTATTCTCAATTTCAAGCATTTCCACTTGTGCTTCTGGGTAGTTTGTAATAATTACCTTAAGTGGTCTTAAAATTGCCATAGTTCTATGTGTTTTCTGGCTTAAATCTTCTCTTATAAAGTGTTCTAGCATTTGCCCATCTACAGTACTGCTAGCTTTTGCCACTCCAATTTCCCTGCAAAAATTACGTATAGATTCAGGGGTATAACCTCGTCTTCGAAGACCAGCTACAGTTGGCATACGTGGGTCATCCCAAGCATCTACAACTCCATTATCTACTAATTGTTTAAGGTTTCTTTTGCTCATTACAGTGTTGGTTATGTTTAATCTTGCAAACTCTATTTGTCTTGGTTTATGTTCCATTTCACAATTGTCTACAACCCAATCATATAATGGACGATGATCTTCAAATTCTAGTGTACAAATTGAATGTGTGATTCCTTCAATTGCATCTTCTATTGGATGAGCATAATCATACATAGGATAAATGCACCATTTATCTCCTGTATTATGATGATCTATATGAGAAATACGATAAATTATTGGATCCCTCATATTTACATTAGGGGAGCTCATATCAATTTTAGCTCTCAACACTTTTTCTCCATCAGAGAATTCACCTTTTTTCATACGGTCAAATAAATCTATATTTTCTTCTATGGTTCTATTTTTATATGGACTTTCTTTTCCTGGTTCTCTTAATGTACCTCTGTACTCTTTCATCTGCTCAGCAGTTAAATCACACACATAAGCTTTACCTTTTTTTATTAATAATACAGCGCGATCATACATCTCATCAAAATAGTTTGATGCAAAAAATAAATCATCCCACTGATATCCAAGCCATTTTACGTCTCCCTTTATAGATTCAACGTACTCTGTATCTTCTTTAACTGGGTTTGTATCATCAAAACGTAAGTTTGTCTTACCTTTAAATTCGTCTGCTAGTTCAAAGTTTAAAATAATTGATTTTGCATGACCAATATGCAAATATCCGTTTGGTTCTGGTGGAAATCTAGTAATAATTTTCTTGTGTTTTCCTGTTTCTAAATCTTCTACAACAATATTTCTTATAAAGTTTGATGAAATAGTTTTATTTTCCATGCTTGTCACCTTCCTCTTAATCTAGATTACATGTGATTTAGATATTACAAGTAATCTACCTCACTTATTAGTTTTGTCTATATTCTATTAAATATATCACAAAAATGGATTTATTTCAATAATCTTGCGTGGTGCCCAGAGCTGAAGCATGATTTTTTTTAAAAGCACTAATTTAACTTAAAATTATAAATTACTATTACTATTTGTGATTCGCAGATTTTTTTATATAATATTGCTGATAAAATAAGTTTCAATTCATTTTCATAGTTCACTTTT